>JBFRWC010000369.1:0-4644 GCA_051439365.1 Leptolyngbyaceae cyanobacterium | reverse complement strand
CCGTACAGCCCAGCAAGTCATTCGCCACCCCTGCCTGATTGTAGAAGTCCTCTCCCCCAGCACGGAAGCCTACGATCGCGGCGGCAAATTTGCCCTGTACCGTCAGTTAAGCAGCTTACAAGAATATGTGCTGATTGGCTCTGAAACCAAGACCGTTGAAGTGTTTCGCCGAAAAGACAACGGCACCTGGTCATTCATCCCTTATGGTGAAGACGACGAGATTGAACTGACCAGCGTGGGTTTAACCCTTGCAGCCGATGAAATTTACGACGATGTAGTCTTAGCCACAAACGAGTAGGAGAGCGATCGCCCCCCAACTCACTCCCCCACTTCCCCACCTACTCCCCCACTCCCCCACTCCCCCACTCCCCAACACGTAACAGACTACTAAAAATTCCATACCTTAAGTAACATCCAGAGCTATAACGAAGTAGCGTTATCGAAACTGAACTCGAAAAACTACGTCGAACAAACTAATCCCCAAAAGCTATGGAAAATCTCTACCCAGCAGGGCCTGCATCCGTTCCCCCCAACCTCAGCCAGCCCAAGTCCAGCTATCAGCAACGGGCGATCGCGGCAATGGCGGGATTGTTAGTATTTGTGCTTTTATATGTCCTCTTAACGGGTTGGTTTATCCAAACTGCTTATCGCCTCTTAGCCAGTAGCTTTCAGGGAGGCGATGGCGCTTTTTGGGGTTTTCTCGCCAGCCTCCCCGCCATTTTCCTGGCGATCTTTATGGTCAAGGCGTTGTTCCGGGTCAAACATAGTTTTCAATCCAACGACATTGAAGTCACACCCAAAGACGAACCCCAGCTATTTGAATTTCTCTACCGGATTGCGGATGAGGCCCAAGCGCCTCGCCCCCATCGGGTGTTCCTATCGCCACGGGTCAATGCAGCGGTCTTCTATGATTTGTCGATTTTGAATCTGATTTTCCCTTCTAAGAAGAATCTAGATATTGGTCTAGGGCTGGTCAACGTGCTGACCTTGGGGGAACTGAAGGCCGTGTTGGCCCACGAATTCGGCCATTTTGGTCAACGTTCGATGGCTGTGGGGCGCTGGGTGTATGTGGCCCAACAAATTACGGCTCATATTGTGGCGGAGCGGGATATTTTGGATCGATTTTTGCGGGGACTGTCCCGGTTTGATATCCGCATTGCCTGGGTGGGCTGGGTTCTGTCACTGATTGTCTGGTCGATTCGGTCTCTGTTGGAAACGGTGTTTCAATGGGTGGTACTGGCTCAACGGGCGCTGTCGCGGGAAATGGAATTTCAGGCGGATTTAGTTGCAGTGTCGCTAACGGGTAGTGATGCTCTGGTCCATGCTCTGCACCGCCTCCACGCTGCCGATGATGCCTGGGAGCGCACCTTAAGTTTTGCCCAAGGGGAATGGGGACGCGATCGCCCCGTCAAAGATTTGTTCACGGTGCAAACTAAGATGATTGAACGGATGCGGGGGATTTTGGATGATGCCGATTACGGTCGCGTCCAGCCGGTGCCCACCACGGCCCCAGAAAATCATCGCGTATTCCAAGCAGAACTGACGGAGCCACCCCGGATGTGGGCCACCCATCCCCCCAACGTGGATCGGGAAGAAAATGCCAAGCAGGTTTATATTGCCGCCCCTATTGACGATCGCCCCAGTTGGGTACTATTTCAAAATGCGGAGGCCACGCGAGAAAAGTTATCCATTCATATTTTTGCAATGGCGGCAGCCCAGTCCAAACCCGCCTCAGCAAAAAGGGGAGCCAAAGCAGCAGCCACATCCACCGCCAGCAAAAAAACTCCGGTCCCTTTGGCAGCCTCCCTCCAGCAATTGGAGCAACAATTTAGTCGCCTCTATCTCGATCCGATCTATCGGGGCAATTACTTGGGGCGATCGGTCGTTCAAGCGGTGACCAAGCCCCAAGAGTTGTACAACGATTTGTCAGCTCCTGTGGATGAGGCCCAGATTCAACAGTATCTTGCCGATCTCTATCCCGAATCCCTCACCGAAGATTTAGAAGAAATCCGTATTCTGACGAAAGAGAAAGTCGGTCTCCAAGCGATCCAATCTCGCCGCATGGACGCACCAGGGGGAATGATTCGCCACCGGGGGCAAACGTTGAAACGACGGGATTTGCCCAACATGATCAAACAGTTAGAGCAAGAGTTGGCCACAGTGCAAGGGCGGGTGAATGCCCATGACCGTCTGTGTCGGACGACGCATTTGGCGATCGCCACCCAACTGGGCAACGGCTGGGATGACTATCTGCGAGGGCTAGCCCAAGTGCTGCACTATGCAGACCATGCCGAGGCGAACCTGCGGGATGCTCAAGGTTACGTGTCCAACGTCATGGCCGTGATTACCGCTGACCGCAACGTTAGCCGCAACGAACTCAACCGTCTCTTGAAAGCGGCTGACCAATTGCAGCAGCCCTTAAAGCAAATTTATCAGCAGCGTGACCAGGTTCAACTGGATGCCATTCTCGCAAAAAGCTTGAACGGGGCCACTTGGTCCGAGATTTTGGGCACCTGTGATCTAGCCACGCCCACCCAGCAAAACATTAGTCAATGGCTCCAAGTGATTGATAACTGGGTCGGTGGCACGGCAGGAGTATTGTCTAGTCTGAAGTTAGCGGCCCTGGAACAGTTGTTGCGTTCGGAGGCGATCCTGTCGGATGCTTGGCGCAACGATAAGCCCCTTCCCCCCGCACCATCGCCGTCCCAAACACCCACCCAGTACCCGGTGCTATTGCCGGGGCAAGAGCGCAAGCGCCAGACTCGTTTGGGACTATGGGATCGGTTCCAAACGGCTGATGGCTGGTTCCCTGGCATCATGCGATTTTTGGTGGCAAGTGCGGTGATTTTGTCGGTGCTATGGGCGGGTACAGCAGTAGGCAGTTCCAGCGTCACGGTATACAACGGCTTATCCCGGCCCGTGGTGGTGCAGGTGGGTCGAACCGAAAAGTGGGTCCAACCCTATGCCACCACAACCCTATCCTTACCCCGGAGTCAACAGCCCGTAGTGGAAACCCGCACTGTTGAAGGCCAGGTGATTGAAACCTTTGAGGCCGACATTGGCGCGAGCTTTGCCAACTATGTCTACAATGTGGCCAGGGCCACGCCGATGGTGGAATGGACAGCGGTGTATGGCAACGCCTCGGAACGACCAGAGCGATTGTTAGGCACGCCGCGCTGGTTCCAAACCAATGCGGATGTGTTGTTCCAAGATCCGCCTCGGTCGGTGGAAACCAGTGGCGGTGGCGCGACCCGTGATGTGCTGGTGGGGTTTGCGGATATGTCCCCCAATGATGTCCTGAGTTTGGTGAAAAATGAGGCAGAATATAACGCTGTGGTGACAGCCCATGCCCGTTGGGATACGGCCAATTCTCCCTATGTGTTGGATTGGCTGAACCTAGCAAAGGAACAGGGCAATGTTGACCAAATTGTGGCCGATCGCCTTGAAGCCAATCCCCAAGATGCGATCGCCTTACGGATGGAACAGGAGTTGGCTACAGCAGATGAGTATGAGCAGGTGTGCGATCGCCATCAAGCTCTAGCCCAAGCGGAACCGGATAACTCCGATTTGCGATCGCTGGCGGCCCGCTGCCTTTCCCGGTGAAGCAACTCAGGATTAAGCATTGATCCACATAGCCTAAAGAGAGGTTGTTACCCTCTAAGGTCCGCATCGGTTGGGCCTTGATTTTCGAGCAAGTCCCAACCGATGTAGTGCGAAGGATAGAAGGCTATCCCCTCTTTTTTGACTCTTTTATTTTCTCGAATCGCTGCCACACATAGCCTAACAGTAAGTCTAGAAGGACTACACGTAGGTAAATTGAGTTGATGCAGCGAGGTTCATATCAAATGCATTCACCCCGTCTACCAGCCCAATGAGATCCCCTGATGCAGCCACTCGGATACCCGCTCCAGAAAAGCTACCCAACGTCACATTGGTAATGGAGTAGAGACTAGCGTTGCCGACCAGTTGGATACGATCCGCTGTATCCCCTGCAAAGTTATGGAGGTCAAAGTCAAAAATGACAGCAAGATCACTGTTGCCTTGGTCATTGTAGAAGACACGGCCAGTCCCACCAATTCGCTCTCCCAACACAAAGGTGTCCTGATCATCAACGCTGCCGCTGATCAAGCCATCTACTTCCCCGGTTCCCTGCAATGCAAATCGTGTGCCATTGAGGACATCATTGCCAGCCTCACCCAACAAAATATCCACACCTGCCCCACCAATCAGAATATCGTTACCCGCACCCCCTTCAATCTCATCATCACCCGCCCCGGAATCGATCAGGTTCGCACCTGCGGTGCCTAAAATCAGGTCATTCCCAGCACCCGTGAAGACGTTTTCAAAATTCACAGCAGTCTCACCTACAAAGTTAGTCACCCCTGTGACCATGTTGAGACTGTAATCAAGGCTAAGGAAACGGGTATCGAGAGTGTCATTGCCCAGACCTCCATCCATCGCATCGAGGCCAAAACCACCATCAATGATGTCATTGCCGAGGCCGCCGTTGAGGGTGTCGCTACCATCGCCACCATTGATAGCATCGTTGCCAGTCCCACCATCAATCAGATCGTTCCCAGTGCCCCCATTGAGCAAGTCGTTGCCAGCACCACCGGCAATACTGTCATTACCAGCCCCACCATT
>JBFRWC010000368.1:0-11846 GCA_051439365.1 Leptolyngbyaceae cyanobacterium | reverse complement strand
AGAGACAGGTTAACGAGTGATGGGGCAATGGGCACCGCCTATTGCCCCGCTATTTGGGTGTCTTTTTTATTGACAGATCCCTAATCAGAACGCCGAGGAATTGCTGTGGCAGTCATTAAGATTGAGTGCTTCCTTTCACTCGATCAGTCAACGCTCTGATAGATTCCCCCAGCTCTTCCCGTCCGGTACTCGGAAGCAGATACCGAATCAAGAACCAACCCGAGTAGCTAATACCAACGATCTCAAAAAATGGTTGTAAAAGAGGTAAATCATTGATCGCACCCAGGACTGCAACTAATACCTTTGTAAAGATAACGAACCCCAGGACTAGACTAATCAGCAGAATCGGTAAGCCATATTTTCCCCAGAAGTCCTCCAAAAAACTGGGAACCTCTTGGATAAACGTATTCAGTTTCTGGGTATTATCGGGCCATGCCTCTGTGGATTGATCAGAGGACGACGAGGGCAGGGTGGTGATAGCGGCTGAACTAGGGGTGGAAGCCTCACTGGAGCCAGAAATATTTGGGTCTTTGTTGACGTTAGATTCCATAGCCGTACCTTAAAATATATACAACGAATGAATAAATGCGGGGTGAACTGAGTTGATTATGTAATCCAGGACACCAATTTTATAGGATAATGCAACATCCCAGTGTTCTAGACAAAAGTATTAGAGAATTAACAATGCAGCATCAAGGGACAACACAGCAACCATGCAACGGGTCACCATTGCGCCTCACCAATTGAATCACCCACAGATTCGTCTGACCGATGCTCAAGTGCATTACTTGCAGCGGGTCTTGCGTCTGAAGGAGGGCGATCGCTTCATTGCGTTGGATGGACAGGGGCAGGGCTGGGTGGCAAGATTGGATGCTGATATCCACTACGCCACCGTGCTAACGGCTTGGCAAACGGACCTTGAGCTGCCGATTGACTTACACTTGCTCATGGCGATGCCCAAAACTGGGATGGATGACATTGTGCGGCAGACGACGGAATTGGGAGTAACGACGATTCAACCTGTCGTGAGCGATCGCACGTTGCTGAAACCGAGTGGGAACAAAGTGGAGCGGTGGCGGCGGATTGCCCAAGAAGCGATGGAGCAGTCCGAAAGACAATGTGTACCCGTGATTCAGGAGCCTATTTCCCTGGTAGAGGGCTTGATGCAAGCTCCAAGCGATCATCGATGGATCTGTGTTGCCCGTCAACCGACGGGTCATCCCGCCCCATTCCTCTTGTCAGATCTCTTGCACCAATCCTGGTTTCAGCTTCCTACCGCACTGCCGACCGTCCCCTCTCCGCCTACAACCCCGTCGCCGATACCACCATCTGCACCATTACCGATTACGGCCATGACCCTAGCCATTGGGCCAGAGGGAGGATGGAGTCCCCCTGAAGTAGAGAGGGCGATCGCCCTCCAGTATCGTCCTGTGTCCCTTGGTCCTCGTATTTTGCGGACTGTAACAGCCCCATTAGTGGCGATCGCGCTGATCACAGCCGTGGTGGAACAGCAACCATCAATCGGTTAGGATTCTGCATTACAATCCGTGAAGGACAAGATTTCTACGGGTCACTTGTGACCCAAAGCGTATTAGGTATGGGAGCAAGTAACCCATTGGTCTACCAATCTGTGCTTCTTGCAGACATGTGACACACCCAGACAACTTACACACGGCATACAGACACCATACAGACGGACGAATAACAGGGCAACAACCTCATCATGAATGAATTGACACAGGTTACGGCAGCACTCCAGCAACAGGACTATTCACGGGCCGCGCAGTTGCTCAAGCCGTTGCTGAAACAACACCCGAATAATCTCCAAATGCAGTTGTACGTGGGTAATATTCATGAAGGCATGGGCAAATATGAAAAGGCTGAAGCGGTGTACCGTAAGTTGCTGAAGCGGGCGGTCAATCCCAAATTAGCGCAATCGGCTCGGCAAGGCTTGGAGCGGTTACGTCAGGGGGAAAAGTCCCGACGGCAAGCTGCGATCGCTCAAGCCAGTCATGACCCCCAAAATGCCGGAAGTGGATTTTTATTGCTGGCTCCTATTCCTAACGAAAGTAAAGCAGCAGCGGCCCAAAACTTCAGCCGCATCATGAATATCGATCCCTACACGGCCAATATCCAATTGCCCAGTCGCACCTGGAAGCTGCATCGCATGGGCAACATGGCCGAGTTAACGGTCTATCAGCAAGAACTGCAAGAGGTGGACATCACCACGTTTGCGGTTTCTCTGGCCCAATTGAAACGAATTCAAGTCTTTCAGGTTACCTACGTGAAGGTCGATGATCAACAAGTGATCGTTGTTTGCCAAAATAGCGATGGACAACTAGGGGAATTAAGCTTTCAATGGTCAGAGGTGGTGCAAGCGGTGGACGGATTGCTGCCTATTTTTGAAGATGTGGTGGATTTAGGGATATACAACAAACTTCAGCGTAAAGAAAAAACCCAAGATTATGCCCAAGTCCACGACCTGCATCTGCCGCAGCGACAATGTATTCTGCGATTTTGCGATCGCGTCTATCAGTTTGGTGAAGGATTGAGCTTCAGCGCCTTAGAGCATCCCGAATTACCCAAAGTTTACGCCACCACCCGCCTGAAATGGAATGCCCTGACCGATTACCTCAAGCAACAAGTTGCCCTTGCTCCCACATGGACTGACTTCAGCAGTTTTGGTCCCACGGCCCTAGACCATCTTGATTTAGTGGATGGCTTTTCCTCTCACATTAATTTGTTCCGCAAAGCTGAAACTAAGTGGGATCATGCATTTCAACTCTACAGTGGTGCTGCTTTTTGGTACGGCTTACTATCCCAATAAAAACAGCGTGTGGTCTAGGGTCACACGCCATGTATTGCTTTAGAAATGGGATTTAATATGATAGTTTTCAGTGAATTTCTAGTGGTAAGTGGCGCGTTGCCACGCATCCTATCTAAAAACTATTCAGGCTTGCTAAGGGTCAGCAAGCTGACCCCATCAGCGGCCAAACAGCGAACGACTATCCTTTCATTGTCATCGCCGCATCAAGGAATGGGGCCATGCTGGGACCAGGCCGTCTCCGACCTTTCATGGTAGGAGTCACCAGATAATCGGTGGCAAATGTTTGAGCCTCAGCCTCTGCTGCCTCTGCCTCTTGGGATGATGCCTTTAGCGCCGCATCCACTAATGCTTGAATCGGATCGACGGAGGCGACTGCGACAGGCTGAGCAGTACTTGCTGGAGCCTTGGCGCTTTTGCTCTTACGGACAGAAGGCTTGGCAGGAGCAGGTGTCTCTGCCGCAGGCTCTTCCACTGTAGCCGTGCTTACGGGTTCAGTGGCAACGGGGGCAGGGGGTGCAACTTCAGGCGTAGCTGTATCGGCTGAAGTCCCATCGTCTGGACCTGCTTCTACAGCAAAACCAGGTTCGCCTAGTATGTTCTTGAGAATACCCATCGAATGCGATCGCTCCTAAATTAAGTCCAATTAAACGGCTGACCAACACAATCCATGCTTTTGTCAGGTTGCAACACACCTCGTCACTTCACCATTCAAGGTAAAGCTCTTTCCCTAAAATTGTTGCAAAACTACATGAAATTATGTGAATTTAATCTAATTATGAGAAAGAACTATCATTCAATCAAGATATGTTCATCTTTATTTACAAACCTGAGTTGGCCAACCTGGATTGATCAACGTGAGTTTACCAACGTGGGCCAAGTCACGCGACTGCACTGGCCACCAGTTGCTGGAAGCGAGGATTGTGGCGGATACCGTCAAACTCAGAGGCTGTTTGGGCGATGACCCGGTAGAGATAAGGGCTAATAATGAAGGTGCGATACAGACATTTCAGGACCGCCTCCAGATCGTTGAGGCGAACGTAGCAACGGGCCTTGCCATACCAGGCGTTGGCATTATGGGAGTCCATATCAATGGCCCGGTTAAAGCTGCGAATGGCCCGATCGTATTGCCGCATGTTGATAAATACGGTGCCTTGGTAGGCGAGGGCGGTGGCATAGCGAGGGTTCAGTCTCAATGCCTGTTGGAGGGACTGCTGCGCCCGTCGGTATTGTCTCAGGCCATATTCGGCGACAGCTCGGTTGTACCAGGCTCGATAGTCTTTGGGTCTGAGGGCGATCGCTTGCTTAAAGCAGGCGATCGCCTCCTGATACTGTTCCAATTGGTTTAAGGCGGTGCCCCGGTTGTACCAAAGCTGGGCATTTTGTGGTTCCTGCTCTAGGGCGCGATCAAAGTGAGCGATCGCTTGATCATATTCCCCCTGTTTCGCTAACACGAGGGCTTTGCCATGCCATGCCAGTGTGTAGGTTGTGTCTATATGCAAGGCGCGGTTAAAGCTGGCGATCGCCTGGTCAAACTCTTCCAAACCCAGCAGCGCATAGCCGCGATTGGTTAACGTTTGCGTGATGTTCCCATCCATGTTCAGAGCCTGTTCAAATCGTTGTAGAGCATCTCGATATCGTCCCTGGGTGTAGAGTTGACTGCCCTGACGATGGAGTATTTTGGCATCCTGATTAGCACTCATTCCTTCTCTCGCCTGTGTTTCACCTTAAAAATTGATTCTAATTTTTTAGCCTGATTTTTTAGGTTGAATGTTTTAAGCCGGGTATTCTAGCCTGTTTTTTAGCCTGAATATTCTAGACTGAGGCCGTTTGCTCAGGGCATTAACGTCAATCCCGTTTCTCTTGTCAACCTCCTCCACCTCAACAATTTTATTATGCCCAAGCTGTTAGCTGCCCCCAACCTCATCCGGACAATTACCAAATCTTTATACTCCAGCCTAGGATTTGTGAAGGGATGATTGAGGGGCAGTGGTCTTCAACGATGATATTGGGCTATCCCCTCTAGGATTCCACCCCTGTGTCAGCCTCTAGAAACTCAACCATAATTGGGTTAATCAGATCGGGCGTGACTAGAAAGGCCCAGTGGTTACCAGGCACCTCTCTCATCTCAAGGTGCTGGATAAATCGTTGGTAAGAGCGGAGTTGGAAGCCAAGACGATTTAATCCCTGCTGGGGCCGGATAAACAAGGTGGGAGCGCTAATGGGTGCGGTGAGTCCGGCGACTTGAGTAAAGTCCTCGAAGACCCCATTGCGGGCCGCGACACAAAATTTACTGCTCCAGGTTCCGTCGGGATTCTCTTGCATGCTTTGACGGAAGACCGCTTGCTGAAATGGAGTCCAATCCCGATATTGTTTGAGCGTTTTGGCCGCTTGCTCTGCTGTCTCGTAGTCTGCAAATGGCCCCATGAGTTTCAGAAAGGGCAAGACACGGTAGAAAAAGGGAAAGGTAGGACGGGTCCATCGGGGAAATTTGTCCGTGAAGGCCGGGTCCATGAGGACAATGCGTTGGATGCGCTGGGGCTGGTGCTTGGCCCAAATACAGGCGAGTTTCCCAGACCAGGAGTGTCCCACCACATGGGCGGTGTCCCAACCAAGATGCTCCATCAAGGCATTCAGATCAGCGATCAGGTCCGTCCAGGTATAGCCCTGATCGGGTTTACTGCTGTCTCCGTGTCCCCGCAGATCGGGGGCAACGACAGGATGGTGGGCCGAAAGGCGATCGCCCAGTTGTTGCCAAACTCCTGCGTGGTCCGCCAGTCCGTGCAATAACAAGACAGGGGCAGTGTTCCTGCCATCCGTTACGGGGGCATTTTGGGCCTCCCACTCTAGGTAGGACAGGGTGATTGAGTTCAGATGAGCCGTTTTGCGCTGGGCTGAAGCCATAATGTTCTTGCCTTGCCTGGTGGTTAGTCGTCCCGATGATGATTATATCGGCTTTAACCCGACTCCCCTGCTCCCAGATCGCCACGTGCCAGTATCTTAGGGATCTGTAAAGCTTTCAGTCCAGTGTTTCAATTCCCGTTTTAAAGAAGTGTGTTATCTTGCTGGTAGAGAGGAAATTGTACATTGGGGAAGCGCCTCTCAGCGATCGCTTCGGCCCAGTTAGTAAAGCATGGAGGTGATGCCCATGACAGATAGTAGTAAACGCATGGGTTGTTTGGTTGACGGAAGCTGGCTGTGTGCCGAGGCTGTTCTCTAGAATTGCTAGACCTCCGAGTGTAGAACTGGAATCCCAGAGATCCTCTCGGCAGTCAAGCGTCAATTGGATAATCCGCTAGACCGCTCTCACCTTTGTCACTTTACACTGAGCCACTGCATTGATGCGAATCAACGTTGTGGAAAGATGTAAGCTTAGGACTTCTGGTGAGAGCGGATAGTCTTTAAAGGACTCCATAGAAAAGGCTTCATCGATTTAAAGATAATCCAGAGTGTTAATGTCACTGCGAATTTGCACCGTTTGCTCCAGCCAAGTTTGGACCCAGCCTCTGGGCTTACGCATCGTTGAACGGGGAGACAGCCACTTGGGATAGGGGTAGGCGTAAAACTGAGTAATGTTTGGGGCCGTAATCGTCTGGCCCATTTCCAGATCAGAGGGCTCTGGTTCATGAGCGTGGGAGCGATCGCCTGAGTGGCTTATATTAGATGGGTCTGACTCTGGAGACCATTGCAGTTGGGCTAAGATCGTTAGAGCCTGATTCCAAGATTCAAAAAGTTGTTGTCCATGCTTAATACTTGTTTTAGCCCGCGCCAGTTTGGCGGGTGGCACGGCTGCTTCTAGGAGGGCTTGGACAGAATAAGGCTGGGTTGGATCATCGCTGGCCTGCGTTTGAGTCTGTAGGAGGAGATGCACAATCATTCGGATAGCCAGATCTTGGGGATAGGCGCTCAATCGCAGGAGTTGATGGGCCAACTGACCACAATGCCGCAGTGGTTGCTGGATGTGACTGTAATGGCTGGGTTCAGTTCCCAACGAGCTTGGGGCGGACTCGTCTGATGCAGGGTCTACCATCTCAGAGTGCAGGTTAGGGTTCGGATCAGGGGGCGGGGGTAGCTCGGTATCAGAGAGGGGCTGCCGCAAGGCTTCGATCCACAAACCTGGACGTACGGTAATCTGAACGTGAGTGGCCGTTTCAATGTCTCCCGTTTGCCAATCAAACTCCCCTGATGGAGCGATGACCAGATCCCAGAGTTTACCCACAGGGGTTTGCCCCATAATGGAGCGATCGCCCCCATGCTCCACCCGCACGACCTTCACCAGGATACAGGACAGAGCATACAGCACATTCGTCACTTTCGTTTGGGGCATCAGCGTTGAAGGATGGGACTGTCTGAGCTTGGGCCGACCTAAATGAGGGTGTTTTGCTTGAGTCGGATCAGACATCAGGGGCGCGCTCAACGTCCAGCCCATATCCCTTACCAATTGCTCAATCGTTACAGTGAAAGGTTGCCACCAATCGGTTTGCTGAGCACTATAAGCCAGCAGCAGCATATGCACCTTAGCAGCGGTTGAGCCAAATTTCGTCAAAATCTGGGCAATGCCATCCCAAGGCAAGCTATCAATATCTGCCTCCGCCGTGAGGTAATGCTCCAAATATTGATGTCGCCGTTGTTTAGAATGGTAGCGTAAGTAGGCGACCTCTCTGGCATCCGAGGCCCACAAGTCCGCTTGAAATTGATCGGAGAATAAGAGATCACCCTCCCAATCCTCACCCACCAGCAACGGCATTTCACTGGCGATTTCTGGAATCGGGCCAACATGGGAGAGCGTTTGCCCCAATAGGGGGAACGTATGGGCAATGTGGGGAACCAAGCCCAAATTGCGCTTCAGCGACGAGATGGGTTGGTGGTCCAGATCCAGTTCGCTGACAATTTCTTGGGATAACAGTTGGGCATAGTGTTGTTCCAGAGGTTCTAAGCGTTGTTTGATGGGTGTGGCCGGGTGTTCAAACAAATACTGAAATAGGATTTGGTTAAATTCGTTCCAGTCAAGGGACTCCAATACGGTGTCGCCTAGATCCCGTTCCATTGCCTGAATCGCTTTAGCCACCAAACTGGCACTAATCCCCTCGGCAGTTTGAACCCAGCGATTATGGCGATCGCACTGCTCCCGCGCCCAGTTTTTCAGGGTGGTGAGAATCGTATCGCTGGTCATTTCTTGATCCAACTCTGCTCCGTACCGCTCAATCAAATGTTGGTAAAGATCGATGGCAACCAAGTCCAGCAAGGGCGACTCGTCCCGCAAATAGTGGGTGATGGCTTGGATATCATGAGTAATCGCATGGGACGCGACATCATGTTCGGTGGAGAGGGAAGGCCACCGTTGCTGCTGGATTGGCGCTCCAATCAGTTCTTCCTCAGCCTCAAGACGGCGCGATCGCCGTGCTGGGAGCACATAGGACGATCCCGATAAAGAGGATTGGGAGACCTGGGACTGGCGGACTGGGCGATGCGACTTAGGCTGACTCACGATCTTGGCTCACGATACAAGCTAACGGTCGGTCACTACATTTCGATCAAGGTCCAGAATGGTCTCTCTAGACTAGCGCAATCCGGCTGAATTGTTGATAGATTTTCGTTCTCTGTAAGAATTACTTCGCTCCACGTCCTCCACGATGGCGATCGCCCCATTACTGCATCATGATTTTTTCGACAAAGTTGGTGTAGACGTTGCCAGCGCAAAAATCAGGATGGTTGAGGATGCGCCGATGAAAGTCAATGGTGGTGGGCAATCCGGTGATAGCACATTCTTGTAGAGCGCGTTTCATTCGGGCGATCGCGGTGGGACGATCTGGACCCCACACGATCACCTTACCGATGAGAGAATCATAATAGGGCGGAATTTCGTATTCCGTGTAAACATGGGAGTCTACCCGCACCCCAGGGCCGCCGGGGGGAAGATAGCCACTAATCCGACCGGGATGGGGCCGAAAATCTTTGTCCGGATCTTCAGCGTTGATGCGACATTCAATCGCATGACCTCGCAGGTTCACTTGATCCTGAGTGAGCGAAAGGCGATCGCCCTGAGCCACCCGAATTTGCTCCCGAATCAGGTCCAATCCCACTACCACCTCCGTCACGGGATGTTCGACCTGAATCCGGGTATTCATTTCCATGAAATAGAACTCCCCCGATTGATCGAGCAAAAACTCCACGGTGCCAGCCCCAACATAATTAATGGACTGGGCCACCTTCACAGCAGCTTCCCCCATTTGGGTTCGCAACTCAGGCGTGAGGGCGATGCAGGGAGACTCTTCCAGCAGTTTTTGATGGCGACGCTGAATTGAACAATCCCGTTCTCCCAAGTGAATCACATTGCCATAGCTATCCGCCAAAATTTGAATTTCAACGTGGCGGGGACATTCGACAAATTTTTCAACATAAACACCAGGATTGCCAAATGCGGCTCCTGCTTCACCTTGGGCTGCCAGAAATAACTTGACCAACTCTTGCTCATCCCGCACCAGTCGCATTCCCCGGCCTCCTCCTCCCGCCGTTGCCTTAATCATCACGGGATAGCCAATTTGCCGTGCCACTTTGAGAGCCTCATTTTCGTCCCTTAAAAGACCATCACTGCCCGGTACGGTGGGGACCCCAATACGCTTCATGGTTTCTTTGGCGGTGGACTTGTCCCCCATCGCCTGCATTCCCTCTGGAGTGGGACCAATGAAGACAATCTTATGGTCCGCACAAATTTCAGCAAACCGAGCATTCTCCGCCAGAAACCCATAGCCGGGATGAATGGCCGTTGCATTACAAGTCAATGCTGCCGCAATAATATTAGGAATGTTGAGATAACTTTTCGTACTAGGTGCTTCCCCAATGCAAACGGATTCATCCGCTAGTTGGACATGCAAGGCGTGACGGTCAATGGTGGAATGAACCGCAACCGTTGCAATCCCCATTTCCTCGCAGGTCCGAAGAATTCGGAGCGCAATCTCGCCTCGGTTAGCAATCAGAATTTTAGAGAACCGCATCGTCCAAACTATGAGATGAAAGAAAGTGAATAAGGCATCGCCACTGCCAGTGATTCATCCTAGCACTGTTGGGGGACGTTTCTCTGGTTCACCCGCCTTAAAGCTAAGGCCCCAAACCTCGTCCCCAAACCTGATTCCCTACAAAAGCCAAAAGGCGGCATGCTGCACACACCGCCTTTTAGGTTGGCTCTGATTCTCGGAAGGAGAAAACCGCTTAATGGATTCGATGGGAGGGGCCGGAGCGATCGCCTTCCCCTCACCCTGTCAGCTTACTCAGCCGTGGCCAGCCCTGGATCAGTACTGCCTTTGGTCCGACGACGGGTCAGAGTGTTGAACAACATCACCCCGATCGCCTTCACCAAGTTACCTTCCAGCTCGTTGAACAGTTTCATATTCATGCCGAAGGCATCGTTGGCTTCCTCGACAATGCGCTCAGCCGTAGCTTCATCCACAGGCAGATCATCCATCGCCGCCCGATACATATCCTTGAAGGCTTTCTCATCCTGAATGGTTGGGAACTCATAGAAAGCAGTCCCACCTTCATACAAATTCATGGCCCGTTGAGCAATTTTTTTCAAGATTTGCCCACCCGATAAATCACCCAAATAGCGAGTATAGGAGTGAGCCACCATCAACTCAGGAGCCGTAGCCGAAATCTCACGAATTCGATCGACATACGCTTGACCCGCAGGAGAAATTTCAATCTCCTCCTGCCAGTTCGCACCGTAATAAAACTGCAAATCTTTCTCTAAACTTTCTTTACGATTAAGTTCAGAAAAGTAAATTTTGGATACAACAGGATGGTTACTATGCTTAACCATTTCCTCTTCCATTGCGGTGTAAACATAGTAAAGATTGGTCACTAGCTTCCGGTAGGACTTCTTCTCCACCACACCTTTGAGGAAGCACTTTACGAAACCGACATTTTCAGCCATTGTGTGAGATTTTTTCGTTCCCTCACGCAACTTAGTTGCTAAGTTAACACTCATTCTAAATTTCCTAACCGTTGTCTCAGTATGAACATCTTTAAGTTGAAACGAGAGTTGGACAGGGGCCAAACTCTCTAGTGCCCAGAGGGGATCAGTGACCCTATATTTTCTTAACAATAAACTGACACGAGGGGCACGTTTGTTAAAAATCATTACGTCGCACCGTAGCAAAATTGCAATCAGGGTCATTGAATCTCCACAACCACGGGGGTATGGTCACTAGGTCTTTCCTGTGCCCGTGGTGCCATGTCAATGTCACAACTGATGGCTCGCTCGTACAGTGGCGGAGACAGATAGTGGTGGTCGATGCGCCAACCCCGATTACGCTGAAATGACCCCGCCCGGTAATCCCACCAAGAGAAATAGCCGCCGCCTTCAGTGAACTTGCGAAAGACATCCGCCAGTCCCAGGGCTAAAACATTTTCCTGGAGGGCAGCTCGTTCTTTGGGAGAGGACATGATGTGAGTGGTCTTGCCGTCAGGATTGTAAATATCTCGGTCTTCTAGCGCCACGTTAAAGTCACCGCATACCAGCAAGTTTGGGGATTCCACTAAACAAGCCTGTAAATATTGCTTCAATACGCCAAACCAGCGCAGTTTGTAGGCATATTTGTCGCTGCCGATGCTGGAGCCGTTGGGCACGTAGAGGTTGACGATGCGAATCCCCCCTAGTACTCCCGTGATCACTCGTTTCTGTTCATCCAAATCGCCGACGAGATCTGCTCCGACCACTGGCTCAAAGCCACGGCTGATCGATTCTAGGGGGGCACGACTGGCGATCGCCACCCCGTTGTAAGCTTTTTGGCCACTGATACAGAGGTGATAGCCTAAGGCTTCAAAGGCATCGCGGGGAAAACTCTCATCCATCACCTTTGTTTCTTGCAAACAAAGGACATCGACGGGATTGAGGATCAGCCAATCCGTAATATGCTTCAGCCGTGTCCGCACTGAATTAACATTCCAGGTTGCAATTTTCATCAGCGTTACCCACTTTGCTGCAGTTTCAGATTTTGCCGTTCTCGATTGTACTGTATAGAAT
>JBFRWC010000367.1:0-6529 GCA_051439365.1 Leptolyngbyaceae cyanobacterium | reverse complement strand
CCCCCCCCCCCCCCCCCCCGACCCCCGGCCCCTGTCATCGGGGGCTGTCATTGGCACCCTTAGGATCGGCATTCAGCGATCGCGGGTCTAGTCTGCCTGGAAAGGGGACTAGGTTCCAGGGCTAAGTGCCTCTATTAAGGAATCAGGCCGAAATCCGTTTTTTTGCTCAGATCCGGAGTTTTTGTAATATTTTGTAATACTGACGACTTATGGAAAACTCGCTAGGATCGGCTTCACCAAAGGGATAGGGGCGATCGCCAAACCCCAGAGTCCGGTGGGAACTCTGGGGTCAATCAGGGTCAATCCATTCGTGAGTATTGCTTAACTAGCGCTACTCCGTTAGCGTTACTCAGCTAGCATTACTTTGCTTTGGGGTTTGTTCCGTCGTCTCTGGCTTTTTCTTTTTACGTGGACGCACTTTGCCAAAGCTGCCGTTGCTGATTTTGCCCTGCCGTGTGCGGCGATCGCCTCTTCCCATAAGAACTCCTGACGTAAAATTTTGCGTGTTCAAAGTCAACCTTTCAATCTTATACCGGATCATGGGTGAATTGCTAGATCACAACCCATGCCGTCGCCATACTGGCACAGATCCGCAAATATCCCAGAAATGAGGCTGGATCGAGTCCATGTTAAGAAAAAATAACTAGAATTTACAGTGTCTTTACTGACCCTTTGCAGTGGTCACGATTTTGAGTGATACCTTGTATTTAGGGACATTAATGAGTTGCACTACCACGGAAAGAGGCATCAGGACATTGTTGGTTCTAAGAACAATGTGCCCTTTCACGCTAAACATCTACCGCTTCATTGCCAAATTTATGACTGCCGAACTTATTATTGCCTGATTTACCGTTGCCAAACTTATGGTTGCCAACTTGGCCATTGCTAATTTGGCCATTGCTAATTTGGCCGTTGCCCAATTTACCGACTCTATGGTTACCCACTTGATCGTTGTAATGCGATCGCACCCTTCCCATCCGACGATTGATGGTGTTGGGGCGACCATTGCTGCCGTATCCGATGACCCCGCCATTATTCAAGGGACAAGCCATTTTTACATGATGGTCGTCGCACTTTAATCAGAACAGGTGAGGTTGTTGTGGCTGCATTTCGCGCTCCCACAACAACGTCCTAACCAAAATCCCTTTAAGCACTGCCAATCATCACCATATTGATAGCCATCTGTCATCCTTAGCCAGAGACTTGACACCATCGTCGCCCTGGGACGGACTGTGCAGCAGATAGGCCGTTATTGGCGTGCATATTTTTATGTCACCTTCGCCGCTTGCTGGAGCAACCTGATGTTGAATCACCCACTCGTTGCAGCCCTTCAACCGCTGCTCACTCCATTATTGGATCACCCCAAACGCTGGATCGCTGCCTTAGCCAAGGAGTTTCTGCGTTTGTTGTTTGGCCTAGGAGGGCGATCGCGCCACCCCCAACGGGGATTTATTTTACCGACGACTGTGATGATGTTGGTGGTTGTCTCCCTCGCAGTCAGCGCCATCACCCTCCGCAGCTATGAGCGGACGAGCCAAGTCGCCGCCAGTCGGGAACAGCGGGTTATCTACAACACCGCCACCCCTGCCCTCGACCGTGCCCGGTCCAAATTGGAATACCTGTTCAAAAAGGACAGCCGGATGCCAAGCGGTATTCCTGGAGAAACCATCCTACGCGATCTGTTGCGTGACGGCACTGGGGTGATTGATCAAGTCAGCGGTGATGCCTATGTTATCCCCGGTGAAACCCGCCTCGATCTCGATGAAGATGGGACCTCAGACACGGCCTGGTCCTATCGCACTGACACCGACGAAGATGGAGTCGAAGATGCCACCATTGCCTACTCCATTTTGTTTGGCACCCCCACTCCCTCACAGTCTAATCAAATGTCCGATACCAGCGATGCTGGCATCGCCGCCCGGGCCGATCGCCTCCAAGTCCGCCATGCCCCCCTCAGTGGTGCCCTCAAGCTCCAAGGCGCTTGTAATCTAGGGAATAGTGATGCAGGCGGTGCCCCTGTAGAACAGGGATGGTTCCCTGACCCCAGCAACACCTCCATCCTCCGCAAAAATTTCCAGGTGGACGTATATGTCTTGCCCGATGACCCCAACAGCACGATCTCGACGTTAGAGTTCCATCAAGATCGTCAACTCAATAAGGGCAATAAATGGGGCGCTTGGTTCCGCAATGACTTGGAACTACACCCCGGCCCCAAGTTTAACTGGAATGGAGCCATGCATACTGAAGGGAGCTTAATGGTGGGGCTATCCAGCTTTTCCGGTTATCTGATTAGCGCCCCAGAATCTTGTCTTTACACCAGAGATGCTTCCGAAATCACAGTGGCCAAAGTGGAAGCCAACGACAGTCAGAATATTCCTGCTTTTGAAGGCCAAGTAATGAGTGGCTGGATGAAAGATAATAGCTTTTCGGGCCAGAGTGATTACCATCTCCACGATACCCCTCCCATTACGAACGGCAACGATAACGTGTTGTTGGATAAAGACCGGGATTCTGTGATCAATAGCGGCATCACCCCAGCAGATATCGCACTCGACCCCCTGTTGCTGGCGACCCAAGATATTTCCCAGTCCCGCGATGTCCCTGGCGGTGATCCAGCCATTTACCGGGAGGCAGACTGGAATAGAAATGATAAGAACTTAGTCAGTGCCGGACGGATTTATAACCAATCTGAAACGGCTCCCTATTTGGATGACTTTTTCCGGGCCGATAATCGCTATGGTCCCAAGCCCCGCTATCAGGGCAAACAGATTCCTGGCACCATTGGTGAACCCATTACCGGGAATCAGCTCTTTGATTCCGGATTATCAGATACCACGCTGACTCTTTCTAATCCGTCCCCCATTGCCCCAACGGAAGTGGGATTGGATGGCTACTGGGAGCGTCGTGCCCGTGCTGAAGGACTGCGGCTAATTGTGGGGGAACGTTTGGAGTTGGGCAATACTGTGGGTTGGGGTGGTTTAGATGACAATGGCCAACACACTCCTGGGACGAATCGCCCAGCGAATCATGATCCGTTGGAACCCTGGGACAATTGTGCGCCGGGAGGCATCGGGGTCAATAATAATCGCTGCCATGAGGCCCGCCAACGGCGAATGCTACGGGATAATCTGGCGACGGTACAGGCTACGGCGGTGTATCACACCAATGTGGATGCCAACGATGATAGCAGCATCACTCCTGAGGATTGGGACATGCCAGCAGCTTGTCTCGCCACAACGGTGCATCCAGGGACTTGGCAGACATTGGCAGCATCGACGACTTTCCGCAACCGCACCCAAGGATTGGAGGCATTCTGGGACAATACGCGCATGGATAGCAACACGGCTACGGGAAGCTGGTCCCTCAAACCATTTGTCAGCAACTTTCTGACAGGGGAAGGAACCAATGGCTGGGAATATGGAGTGCAGCCCACCGATGAGTTCACCACTGCGGGGCCGATTATCACGGCCCTGAAAAATCTCGCCTATCTGGCGGGTGATCCTAGAGGTGGAGCACCTTCATTTGTTCCCGTACAGGATAATGTGGTGCATCCTTATCCCCAAATGTCGATGTGGGGAGATTACTCGATCCTCCGGCGGATTTTTGAGGAAGAGTGGGATGACAGTGATCCCGAGACCAGCTACGAAAACCTGAGTCCGGCAGATAAGGCAACCCTGCAATCGGCGGCTTGTACGTTGGGGATGCTGGCCTACAATATCAGCTATTTGGACAGTTTGGACTATACGAAAAACCCGACGCTCTTAAATGGGTTGGCGACTGAGTTGGGTGGGTTATCCGTCCCCAGTGGCTCACCTCCAGAAGCCTATATTGCGGCCTTGTCCGGTGGTCCCAGAAAAGGACTGGCCCAGGTCATCATGGAGAGAGAGCAGGTGGAGCGCGATCGCCGCTATGGGTTCCAAGAAGGACTGGACACGGGTGGATCTGGCCCGACCGTATTTGATGACTTTAGCAATGGCTTCATCGGCGGGAGTACGGCAACTTGGAATAATACCTGGACCGTGAACCGAACCGGAAATGGGGTGGTGAGCGATGTCACGACGATGACCGACACGGTCTCTGGAAGTCGATCGTTGCGGATTCGGGACGATCGATTGCAAGTGAGTCGTTCGGCTAACCTGGCCGGGATGACCAGTCCGACGTTGAGCTTTAACTATCGTCGAGACTCCCTGGATCGAACGAGTGAGTATGTGACGATTGAAATCTCAGCGAATGGTTCACCTTTCACCGAACTGGGACGCTTTCAGGGTGACCCATCAGATCGAACGGATAGCAGTTATCAGACTTTCTCAACTGACATTTCTGGTTATATTTCTGCGGATACGACCATCCGTTTTGTTAGCTCTAGCCCGATGCAAAATGGCGATCGCTTCTGGGTTGATAACCTCAACATTACGGATAGTGTCCCTTATGCCTCCAACCAATGTCGGACCTGGCTCAATGCGAGTAATTCCAGTACCTACAATCCCAACCTGGCGCTCTTGTGTACGGATTATCCCAAGTTTCCCTCCCTCTATTCCCTATTTCCGATTGTGGAGGGCACGGACACCCAGCACGGGGAAGAGGGCGATCGCAGCCGCCTTGTCAACGGTAGCCCTGACACCAATAGCAATAACCTGCCCGATTACATTGAGACGGTCAACGTTAATATCTCTGGCGGGGGCGTGCGGTACACCGAGTTTACCGCTGATGTGCTGGCCACCGACATTGCGGTGGAACCTCGACCCCTAACGGCTTGGGTATTGCCCCATGTCTTGGATTCCAGCACCCAATCTACCACCAGCCCCAATCCCACCCATGCCACTGACGTGCAAATTGCTTGTGTGGGCAACGTTTGTGGTAGTGGCACCGCCAATAATCGCTCTCGATTTGTGGAGGTTGCCCTCAAGGATACGGCCCTGTTTAACGGACGAGAAATGATGGCTACGCGGGTGCTGAATTTGAACTTGGAACTGCTACGGACCAGTCAGAATAACTTGGAAAATTCCGATCACTGGTTGCCCAATAGTGGCATTATCTACGCTTTCCGGGAAGATGCGGTGCGGGAAGATGAGATTGTCCGACCCCGCCGCACCAACTGGAATGACTGTGACCAAAACTCCACCTATGAATCTACTAGTGGACCCAATAATAGTCGCTGTCGGGTCAATGCTACGGTGGCAGCGGAAAACAGTACCGATCCCCCGTTAAACACGACGAATTTGATCAGTCCCAAATCCGTGGACTATTATCCTGATCCCGATCGCCGTCCCTTTGGCTTCCGCATCCTGAATGGGGAAAAAATCTACCGCACCTTGGCCAATCCCAAGGGTATGTCAATGGTGTCGGACAACCCGGTATATATTCAAGGGAGTTTGAACTTGCACCAAACCACTAATTGTAATGGGTCCGATAGCTGTCGGCTAGAGGAGTTTACCACCAAGTTAAACACAGGGAACTATAGCAACTTTTATAGCCGCAACACTCTGGAACCCAAATTTGCCCGTCCGGCGAGCGATTTGTGGCGACCCACTGAAATTCTGGCCGATGCGGTCAGTATTATTTCCGATGATTTCTGTGATGGCAGTATCGCGGACGGCATCTTAACCGCTGGGGAAAACAATAGCTCTACTGTCACCTCAGGGGACGAGGGCTACGAGACGGAGACGGTTTATGGCTGTTCGGGGAATGGCGATCGCACCTCCTTCCTCAACCAAAATCGTCCCAACCGGAATCCATCGGGTTGGCATCGGGAAAACCCCTATGATATGACCTCACCGATTGCTGTCTCCCGTAACGGTAACCTGATCGAAGACAACAATACAGAATACGGCGGCAGCAGTTCCGAACGGTACTATGCCTTCACGGAGAGTAAGCCCTTGATTGGTGCTCAAGAAGAGCGGGTCAACGCCATTATTATCAGTGGATTAGTGCCCTCACGGGCCAATCAGGGCTACGGCGGGTTGCACAACTTCCCCCGATTCCTGTCCAACTGGGATACGTTGTATATCTCAGGAGCCTTCTTGCAACTGAACTTTAGCAACTATGCCACCGCCCCCTTTGAGCAGGATGCTTGGGAAGTGAACCAAAACCCCAACAGTTCTGAGCCGATCCGCTATTACAGTCCTCCCGCCCGTCGCTGGGGTTACGATGTCGGTCTCCAATATGCCCCCGCAGGCCCGATTGCCTCCCGATTTGTCACCGCCACCGCCATTCGCAGTGAGTTTTACAGTGAACCCGCTTCCGATGATCCCTACATGAGTCAGTTGTGTCGGGCATTGGTGGATGCCGCTGGAGGAGAGCCGAGCGATCGCTGTGCCAGCTAAGCGACCCTGACCCGTACCGGGATGGAAAGCGATCGCTTTCCATCCCGGCTATCGATCCCAGTGGTTGGTTAAATTTAACCAAAGACGCTGCTGTCAGCGCTGTTGACGTAGTGGCTCATATCAGACGCAACCACGTCGGGGAATCCGGTGAGAGTGGCGGTGGCGGTGTTGGAGTAGAAGCGATCGCCCTCTAGTCCAGTGATGGC
>JBFRWC010000366.1:0-5480 GCA_051439365.1 Leptolyngbyaceae cyanobacterium | reverse complement strand
TTTTTTTGCGTATTTTGGGGGCTTACCCCCGCCTGGGGGGGGTTTCTGCCACGCAAATTAAATGGCAATCAGCTTATGAGGGCGAAAAAGTTGAACGATCGGATGTCAACTTGACGTAACGGGTTAAATTAGATAGGTGAAGTGGTGGGGTAAGCAAATGGCACGAATTTCAGCAAGCACAGTGGCGATCGCCCTCATCCGCACCTACCGTACCCTCATTTCACCCCTATTTCCCCCTGTCTGTCGCTACCAGCCTACCTGCTCCACCTATATGATTGAAGCGATTCGACAGTATGGGGTTCTACGAGGTGGATGGTTAGGGCTGCGGCGGTTGCTGCGGTGTCATCCCTTCCACCCCGGTGGCTATGATCCGGTTCCCCAAGGGCTATATCAAATTGGCCAAACTTCCCTTGAGGAAATTATTCGCCCTGATACGGATCAATCTGACCCCAAATCCCGGCAATAAGGCCAATCTAAACCCTCGGACAATCAAATGGGGAAAGAGCAGCGATCGCCCCCGTCCAAAAAACTTTCCTTTGAGCCTTGACATCTACCATTTAGTAGGTAGATAATCAATTCAAGGAAGCGACCAGAGAACAGACTACTTCAGGATTGTTCTCTGGTCGGCTCCATGCAGTGCAAATGGGCCAGCAAGGTTAAGGTCAGCAAGACTAAGCTGCGTTGGGCCAAATCAAGATGGCTATTTTTTTACCCACTCAACTACCTACCAATAGATAGAATACAAAGGAGAAATCCCATGACCCAGCAATTTCAAGGCCAAAAGTTGATCGTGATCGGTGGTACTAGCGGCATCGGCAAAAGTGTCGCCCAACTCGTTTTGCAAGGGGGCGGTTCTGTGGTGTTGGTGGGCCGACGGGTAGAGAAACTGCAGGCAGCAGTTGAGTCATTACAGGCATATGGTTCAGTGGTGGGTGAGCAGGCAGATATCACGAATCCCGAAGAAAGACGGGCACTGAGCGATCGCCTCACAGCCAAACACACCGATGCGACACTGCTGGTCAACGCAGCGGGAGTGTTCTTGCCCAAGGCGTTTTTGGAGCATACCGAAGCCGACTACGACCTGTATCTAGATCTCAACAAGGCTACCTTTTTCCTCACCCAAACCGTGGCCCAAAATATGGTGGAAAACGGGCATGGGGGAGCGATCGTGAATGTTGGGTCTATGTGGGCTAAGCAAGCGGTTCAGGCAACGCCTTCCTCTGCCTATTCAATGGCGAAAGCCGGACTTCATTCCCTCACTCAGCATTTGGCGATGGAGTTGGCCAACAAAAACATCCGAGTGAATGCGGTGTCCCCAGCGGTGGTTGAAACCCCAATTTATGAAGGGTTTATTCCCAAAGAGGAGGTCCACGGGACGTTGCAGGGTTTTAACGGCTTCCATCCCATTGGTCGCGTCGGGACTCCGGAAGATGTGGCCCAAGCGATCGCCTTCCTCCTCTCCAATCAAGCTGATTGGGTCACAGGTGCCGTGTGGGACATTGATGGCGGGGTGATGGCAGGTCGTAACCAGTACAACTAATCTAAAACTTGCTTGCAAGCCCCACCCGTAAACTGTGGGCGACTGGCCAGCCACTTGGAAGTGGCTGGCCTCAAATCCCTGATTCAACCCACCATTAGCCCATTGAAATGGATTTTCTCCCTTAGCTCGTCATTCATTGGTGGGTGGGGTTTGCTGCTCAACTTCAGGCAGGTTTTGGATTCGGGTTTAGAATCTAGATGTCCTGAACGAGTGTGTCATGCCTGAAGGTCCGGAAATTAAACGAGCGGCGGATGCGATCGCCAAAACCCTTGTCCACCAACCCATCACCGAAATTTTCTTCGCCTTTGACCATCTCAAGGTCTATGAACCCAAGCTGGCTGAGGCTACCGTGATTGCGGTGGAATCACGGGGCAAAGCGCTCCTCACCCGCTTTAGTAACCAACTCAATATCTACAGCCACAATCAGCTTTACGGCATTTGGAAAATCCGCCGCGCTCACTCCTATCCCAAAACCAACCGCCAATTACGTCTCGCGATCCATACTGCCCAGAAATCGGCCCTGCTCTACAGTGCCTCCACCATTGATGTGTTGCCCGATGCAGAATTAGCCGATCATCCCTTCCTCAGTCGGATTGGGCCTGATGTACTAAATGGTGAGACTACACCTGCTCAAATTGTGCAACGCTTGACCAGTCAGCCCTTCTATCGCCGTCGCCTTACAACTCTGTTGCTGGATCAGCAGTTTTTGTCCGGATTAGGCAACTACCTCCGCAGTGAGATTTTGTTTGCAGCAGGGGTTCACCCTTCGTTGCGACCCGTGGATTGCACCGATGAGCAGATTGAAAAGTTGGCAAAAATGGCGATCGCCCTCTCCCGTCAGTCCTATGAAACTGGAGGGATTACCAATGATCTGGATCGGGTTGCAATACTGAGGGCACAAGGGCTGACCCGTGCTCAGTCCCGCTATTTTGTGTTTAGTCGAGCCAATCAACCTTGCTACCAGTGCGGGACTCCCATTGTCAAAGGGCGTACTGGGGGTCGGCGCTATTATTATTGTCCCACTTGCCAACCGACTCATCACCTAAAGCAATGAGTTCCGATCCTTTGTAGGATTGGATGGTAAAGATCGCAAGGCAGCAACGGCTCATGACCACCACGTCTTCTCTCCCACCAGGACAGTTAGGGCTCCCCATCATCGGCGAAACCCTGGATTTTTTTCGCGACCCACAATTTGCCCAAAAGCGCCATGACCAATATGGCCCAGTGTTCAAAACCCGAATTCTGGGCAAGAACACCATTTTTGTCAAAGGGCCGGAGGCGATGCGCTTTGTTCTCATGCATGAGAATCAGTTCTTTGTGGTGGGATGGCCCCCTAGTGTCAAGGCCTTGTTGGGACCGTTATCCCTGGCATTACAGCAGGGTGGTGTTCATCTACAGCGACGCAAGCTGATGGTGCAAGCTTTCCAGCCCCGCGCTCTGGATAGCTATATTCCCGCAATTGAGACCATCAGCGATCGCTATTTTCAAAAATGGGCCAACCAAGGCACACTCACCTGGTACCCAGAACTCCGAAACTACACCTTTGACATTGCCTGCAAGCTTTTTGTTGGCCTCGACCATGCCTCACAAACCGATCTGGGGCGGTGGTTTGAAACCTGGTGTGAGGGATTATTTAGCCTGCCGCTGCGGTTGCCTTGGACCCGCTTTGGTAAAGCTTGGACCTGTCGTTCGTTATTACTGGATG
This sequence comes from Leptolyngbyaceae cyanobacterium, assembly GCA_051439365.1. Classification (GTDB taxonomy): domain Bacteria; phylum Cyanobacteriota; class Cyanobacteriia; order CAKZMO01; family CAKZMO01; genus JAAHGY01. The sequence goes on along the minus strand of JBFRWC010000366.1, from coordinate 2,235 downwards.
AACTGGAGCGATTGATCCGAGAACGGCAACAATCCGCAGAGCCAGGAGAAGATGCCCTTGGCCTTCTCATCCAAGCCACGGATGAGACAGGGCAACGCTTAGGTTTAGACGAACTCAAGGATCAGATCTTACTCCTGCTCTTTGCAGGGCATGAGACTTTAACCTCGGCGATCGCTTCCTTTTGCTTACTGATGGCCCAGTTCCCCCAAGCACAAACCAAGGCGAGAGAAGAACAGCAGCCCTTGCAGCAGCAACCCCTGACCCTTGACTCCCTCAAGCACATGCCCTATCTAGAGCAAGTGATGCAAGAGGTGCTCCGCCTGATTCCGCCTGTGGGGGGAGGATTTCGAGATGTGATTCAAGCCTGCGACTACGGCGGCTATCAGATTCCAACCGGGTGGAGTGTGCTATATGGCATTAACATGACCCACGCCGACCCAGAGATATTCCCCCGCCCCGAACAGTTTGACCCCGATCGGTTTAGCCCGGAGCGGGCCGAAGCAAAAGCGAAACCCTTCAGCCATGTGCCCTTTGGCGGTGGGGTCCGCGAATGTCTTGGCAAGGAATTCGCTCGTCTGGAAATGCGCCTGTTTGGAGCCAAACTGCTGCGGGACTATCAGTGGACACTTTTACCAGACCAAGACTTGGATATGGTGGTGGTTCCCACCCCTCATCCTCGTGATGGCTTGAAAGTTCAGTTTAAGGCGAAGGCCATTTAAGGTGAAGGTCATTTAAGGTGAAGGCTGCGGCGAGGATGCTACTTCCATCCCCATCATTTCAGCCTAACTTCAGCACCTTTAACCCTGGCCAAACTCAGCCTGGAGCAGATCATCCTGCTCATCCGCAATAGTCGCCACAATGGTGATGTTGCGGGAAATTTCCCCAGGTGAGAGTTCGGCAACGGTGCGGGTGGTCGCGACTGCAATCTCTTCCCCTAGAATGCAGAAGCAGGCTTCAAAGGTTTCAGACCAATTCATTTTCAGCAGCTTTTGCATCAATTGGGGTTCGTTTTTAGCTGGAAGCTTCAGCACCTTGGCCCAAACAGTCAAGGTGTCTTCGTCTGTGATTCCCGTTAGCTGGACAAAGACCTCGACGGAGCCATAGTTAAATTTCCACAGATACGCAGATTGGTCCGGGCTGCTGTCATCATGGCTGACCATCGCGCTGCCTTCTTCCCCCAGACTGAAAATAACAGTCTCAATCATCTCCACAATGTTGGGGTCGGTGGAGTTATCTATGAAAGCCGCATCCACAGGTTTATCCAGTTCAAGATTGTAGGTCATAAGTTCCTCAGGGTCGCTGAAAGTGGTTGGAACGCTGACTGTTGCAGCAACAAACAGAGTCAGTGTAATCGTTCCTACTGTAACCTAGGCGATCGCCCCTGGTGCCCCCTGTGCAAATTTCTTATTCTTCTGTGAGTTCTGCTACTAGTACGGGGTAGCTTTGGCCAAAATATCTGCCATCGTCGTCGCATCAATATTGCCCCCACTAATCATCACACCTACTCGCTCAGCACTCGTGACTTTACGACTCAAAAGCGCTGCCAATCCCAGGGCACCAGAGGGTTCGACCACCAGCTTCATCCGGTAAAAAAACACTGCCACTGCATCCATGATCGCTTGTTCCGAGACGGTTTGCATGTCATCCACAGAGTCCATAATCAGGGGAAAGGGAATCTCTCCTAAGGCAGGGGTCCGAGTCCCATCGGCGATGGTAGGAGGATTTTCAATTCGTTGAATGGAGCCTGTGCGAAAGGAACGGGTAGCATCATCAGCCAGTTCCGGTTCAATGCCAATAACCGTGCAATGGGGATTGAGGTGTTTGGCGGCGATCGCGCACCCACTGAGCAAACCGCCACCCCCACAGGGCACCAGCAGAGTATCTATGTCATAATCGCTCAGCAACTCCAGCGCTGCCGTCCCCTGTCCCGCAATGACGTGGCGATGGTTAAACGGTGGAATCAACGTATAACCATGCTTAGTTTGCAGATTAGCCGTCACCTCCTCTCGGTTGTCCGTGGCGGGATCGTACAGCACCACCTCAGCACCGTAGCCCAGGGTGGCCTGTCGTTTAATCATTGGGGCATTGTGAGGCATGACGATCACCGTTTTCATCCCCAATTCCTGGCCCACACGCGCCACCGCTTGGGCATGGTTGCCAGAGGAGTAAGTAATCACCCCCCGTTGGCGATCGCGCTCCTCTAGTTGTGAGATGGCATTGTAAGCGCCTCGAAAC
>JBFRWC010000365.1:0-3279 GCA_051439365.1 Leptolyngbyaceae cyanobacterium | reverse complement strand
GTCGAACCACCCCCTCTAACTCCCCCTTGCAAAGGGGGAGGACCGGAGTTTCCCCCCTTTGCAAGGGGGGACTAAGGGGGGTAAAGCCGAGTTTTGGACTTTAAAGTGAGATGTGTGTACACCGTAGGGATTGAGGCGCGAGGGAACCAAATCCATTCCGTCATAGCCAACAACGCCCAAATGGCCAAATTGGGCACAAACGCTACATGTTCAGGGCAAGGTGGTAAGATATCGCATGGTTGTTTTTGTAAACCTATGTTCATATTGCTCACCCGCTTAGGAATGTCATGGTAATCGGAAACGTGGTTCGCACCACTTTGAATCAGTCTCTCCTCGTCTTTGGTGCCAGTATGATGTGGGCAGGAACGACGCTCTTAATGCCTGTTCAAGCCCAAACTCCAGTTGAACCATCGGTTGAAGGCGCTGATGCTACCACTGAGATGGAAGGATCAGCCCCAATTGACATTGACGTAGAGAGTAATGATGGGGCTAGGGAGGCTGAGACCGTTCAGGGAGATGGTCGGCCCTTGTCACGTGGAGAGAGCCTACTTAGCCTAACGGGTGCTCAGCGCCTGATGGATGAAGCTGCGGAGGCCGTGATCAATGAAGACTATGATCTGGCGGTTGAGAAGTATCGAAACGCGCGCCAGGTTTATAATCAGCTCTCCAATTTTTACCAGGATTTATCCAATAGCTTTGCTGGGGTAGATACGCTGATTGCCAGTGCCCATCGCGGTCGCGCCCTGGATACGGCTCAGAAGCGCGATGAAGCCACCTATCGCCTTGCTTTAGTGCATCGTGCCCAAAATGCTCCCGATCTCGCTGTCCCCCTTTTGATTCAAATTATCCGCAGCCAACAGCCAACCCGTGAGTTGGGTGGAGATGCCTATCGTCAATTGTATGAGTTAGGGTTTGTTGATTCGCCTTTCCCGAACTAGTTGTTCCCAATTAGTTGTTATTGTTGCTGATTTAATATCTCTAAGCCAATTACTATTGGTAAAGTAAACCATGTCCACCGTAGACCATACCCACCACGCCCACTATGATTAGTCCTGACCAAGTTGAATCCATGATCAAGTCTGGTGTTCCAGATGCTAGTGTTCAAGTCCAAGACTTGACGGGAACCAATGACCACTACCAGGTGGTGGTGGTTTCCCCAGCCTTTGAAGGGAAAGGGTTGGTACAACAGCATCAGTTAGTTTACCAGGCTGTCCATTCAGCGATGGCTTCGGATGCCATCCACGCCTTGTCGCTGAAAACTTACAGCCCAGAGCAGTGGGCAGCAGAATCGGCAGCGTCCTAGAATAAGGCGCATTGTCAAAAACAAGTGTATTATCGTATTGACTGTTATTGAACACTACTCCAGAATTATCATGACTCCAGAATTGCAAGCAAGAATCGATGGCATTGTGAAGGGCGACAAGATTGTTGTATTTATGAAGGGCAGTAGGCTGATGCCCCAGTGTGGCTTTTCCAACAATGTAGTCCAAATTATGAACCTATTGGGCGTTCCTTACGAAACCGTTGATGTCCTAGAAGATGACGCGATCCGTCAGGGCATTAAAGAGTATTCTAGCTGGCCCACCATTCCTCAGGTCTACATCAATGGCGAATTTGTGGGTGGCTCCGACGTGATGGTGGAGCTATACAACAGCGGAAAACTTCAAGAACAAGTCGAAATCGCCTTAGCCTCCTAGATATTGTCAAGTGCGATCGCCCCCCATGTAAAACTGGGCGATCGCCCCTTTCCTTCCCTAAACTTCCCACTGAATTCGGGATCCATTGGCCCACAATGCCCCTGCGGTGCGTTACGCTGACGCTCACAGCACCCCACAGCGGTACATTTTCTTTCGAAAATCCCCTAAACTCCAAAACGTTGTTGACCTACAACGCTCGAAAATTCAAAGTCTAAAACTCATAATGCTAAAAGCTGGTATCGTCGGTCTGCCCAACGTTGGTAAATCTACTCTGTTTAATGCCGTGGTCGCCAATGCCAAGGCCACAGCCGCTAACTTTCCATTTTGCACCATCGAACCCAACGTTGGGGTAGTAGCGGTACCCGATGAGCGGCTGCAAGTGTTAGCCGATATTTCCAGTTCTGCTGAGATTATCCCCGCTAGGGTCGAGTTTGTCGATATTGCGGGTTTAGTCAAAGGGGCTAGCAAGGGAGAAGGGTTAGGCAACCAGTTTCTGGCCAACATTCGAGAAGTGGATGCCATCGTCCATGTGGTCCGCTGCTTTGAAGACGACGATATTATTCATGTGTCCGGCTCCATCGATCCGGTGCGGGACATTGAGGTGATTAATCTGGAGTTAGCATTGGCCGACCTCGCTCAAATTGAGCGACGGATTGAGCGGGTGAAAAAGCAGGCCCGGACGAGCAAGGAAGCTCAGGCTGAAATGGATCTGTTGCAGCGGTTTCTTCCGATTCTCAACGAAGGGGGAACGGCGCGACAAGTGGAGCTAACGGACGATGAAGAACTGGTGATTCAGTCTTTAGGATTACTCACTCGTAAGCCGATTATCTATGCGACCAATGTGTCTGATGACGATTTGGCAGCGGGGAATGACTGGGTGGAACAGGTGCGCCAAGTGGCTGCAACTGAAAATGCCCAAGTGATCATCGTGTCGGCCCAAGTAGAGTCGGAGTTGATTGAATTGTCGGAAGACGAGCAAAAGGACTTTCTGGAAGCATTGGGGGTGGAAGAAGGGGGGTTGCGATCGCTCATCCGTGCCACCTACACCCTCTTGGGCTTGCAAACCTATTTCACCACTGGTCCCAAGGAAACCCGCGCTTGGACGATTCACGCTGGCATGGTCGCCCCCCAAGCGGCGGGGGTGATCCACTCTGACTTTGAGCAAAAGTTTATCCGGGCAGAAACCGTTGCCTATGAAGATTTGGTCGCTGCAGGAGATATGACCACCGCAAAGGCCAATGGTAAAGTTCGGAGCGAAGGGAAAGAGTACGTTGTTGCAGAAGGGGATGTGATGTTGTTTCGGACGGGAGCATGATGCCGTTCCAAGGTCTAGTCCTTTCACAAATCCCATAATGAGATGAGGGCAGTTGTCATCCCAAGCCATACAGGATTAGTGCTCTACGGGAGAAGGGGTTGAGGGTTGAGGGCGGATTGGTGACAAGATTGCTGCCATCTGATAACTAGTACTGCTTGGCTGAAATAGCCCAATCATTAACTACCCCCTCTAACTCCCCCTTGCAAAGGGGGAGGACCGGGGTTTCCCCCCTTTGCAAGGCTACCGTGTACACACAACGAACCACCC
>JBFRWC010000364.1:0-12421 GCA_051439365.1 Leptolyngbyaceae cyanobacterium | reverse complement strand
TTTGTTGCCCCATTCAATCTCCACCTTGGGTTACACTACATTACCCAAGGACTTACTCCTCTTGCGCCCGTTTTCATCCAGCGCAAAGCCTTGGGTCAACACAATCTTATAAGGGGCACAGTCATTGGTGGCCACACTGGTCAACAGACTAGATTGAAACCAACCTCGGTGTTGGTCCGATCCTTCCAAATACATATCCACTGGATATTGTAGCCCGTCCCGCTGCTGAGCCACCGCCGCCCAAGAGGAACCAGAGTCGAACCATACGTCCATCGTGTCCGTGCCCTTGCGGTAGCTGCGACCGTTGTGACGATAGGTTTCTGGCAACAAATCGGCCACGTCCATTTCCCACCAAGCATCGGAACCCTGTTCTTGGAAAATCCCTTGAATGTGGGCGATCGTCTCCTCATTCATCAACACGTCCCCGGTTTCCTCATCGTAGAAAGCGGGAATCGGTACGCCCCAAGTGCGCTGGCGAGAAATACACCAATCGGAGCGATCGCCCACCATCGCCGTAATCCGGTTTTGCCCTTGCGCCGGAATCCACTGTACCTGCTCAATGGCCGACATCGCCTGATCCCGGAAGCCCTCCACCGACGCAAACCACTGCTCCGTCGCCCGGAAAATCGTCGGTTTCTTCGTGCGCCAATCATAGGGATAGCGGTGTTCATAGGCTTCCTGTTTCAACAATGAAACCGCTTCGGTCAACGCCGCAATCACCGCCTCATTCGCATCCTTCAACACATTCAGCCCCTCGAACGGCCCCGCTTCAGCCGTCATGTAGCCGCCCTCATTCACCGGACACAGCACAGGCAACCCATACTCTTGCCCCACCCGAAAGTCATCCTGACCGTGGCCCGGAGCCGTATGAACCAATCCCGTGCCCGATTCCGTAGTGACATAATCGCCCCCAATCACCACCGGACTTTCCCGGTCAAACAAGGGATGACGATAGGTGCAATATTCCAGATCCTTGCCCGAAATCGTTGCCTTTTCAACCAATTCCACCCCGAAAACTTGAGTTAACTGAGCAATCAAATCCTGGGCCACCAGCAAATGGGCAAAGCCAATATTCGGCTCACTGTCTCCGTTGACTGCAACCACCGCGTAGATCAAATCCGGATTCACCGCCACCGCCAGGTTGGCCGGAATCGTCCAAGGAGTCGTCGTCCAGATCGCCACTCCCAACGTGTCGAGATAAGGAGTTAACACAGACTGGGCCGATTCACTAGCTCCAATCATTGGAAACGCCGCGTAAATACTCTGGGACACATGACCATCGGGATATTCCAACTCAGCCTCAGCCAGCGCCGTGCGGGAACTGGGACTCCAGTGGACTGACTTCATCCCCCGATAGATATATCCCTTCAGCACCATCTGACCAAACACCCGGATCTGCTCGGCCTCATACTCCGGCAACAGCGTCAGGTAAGGCTGATCCCAATCGCCCCAGACCCCGTAACGTTTGAATCCCTCTCGCTGCTGCTCTACCTGCTCCAGCGCCCAAGTCCTCGCCTTTTGCCGCAACTGCATCGGAGTCAGCTCCCGCCGCTCTGAGGACTTCATCGATTGCAACACTTTCAGTTCAATCGGCAAGCCATGACAATCCCAGCCCGGAATATAGCGCACCTTGCGCCCTTGCAAAATGTGATATTTGTTAATGGTATCTTTAAGAATTTTATTAAGGGCATGGCCAATATGCAGCGCCCCATTCGCGTAGGGCGGACCATCGTGCAACACAAACGGCTCCCCTGGATTTTCTGTGGCCAAGGTTTCGTAAATTTTTGTATTTGCCCAGAACTGCTGAAGCTCCGGCTCTCGCTTAACAGCATTAGCCCGCATGGAGAAATCAGTCTTGGGCAAATTGACGGTATCTTTGTAGCTTTCTGCGGTGGTCACGATCGCCAAATAGGGTAGGGTGGACAAACTCTCTGGATAAACTCCCCGGACGAACATCCAGGGAATAGCCCCCATTATCAACCACAACTTCTCTGGACTTCAACCCCTATTCTGGATGGCCCACACCTTGATGTTTTCATGGATTTAGATAGTGACCTGTCTATGGTTACCATCCGTATTATCCCGGACTGTCAAGAAACCTTGACCATCACCTCTATCTTTTTTCAAAACTGTGTCATACAATACCATCTATAGCAAGCCAAGGTTTCTTCTCAACTAAGCTATAGGGTTAAGGGGCTGCGGGTCAGTCATTCTGCCGAACTTGATATCTTCTCCGAATCTTACTCAAGCAATGGGGGCGATCGTGCTAACATCGCGCTAAATAGCTAAGTAGGCTGGCTGAACTAGCTATGTTTGATTCAGTTGTACTCTGCCGCTCATGGCTGTCATTCGTGACCCCCGCTGTGGGCAAAACCTGATTATCGCATCTGTTTGTATTTGTCTCTCTTCGTTTCTCACCCAAGGACAGTATCATGCTTCAAACTCTTCAGTATTCTCTCTCAGACATCAAAGATGAGGTACAAACGTTACTGGGTAAAGGATCCGTCAATCGGGTCCAGCCGATTTACACTCTCTGCCAGCATTTTTCCTATCGGGAGTGGCACGAAGTGGAACAGTTACTAGAGCGCCACAACTATTTGCTACGAGATCAAATTGGAGACTTGGTTCCATTCGAGTATTGGTCTAACGATTAGGATTGAGTAGGTGAAACGCTCCTAGCGGAAAAACCCTTGGTTTTTAGATTGCCATGAGTGAACTCTGCCCTTAGTGGAGTTCACTCTTCGGGCTTTAAATGAGCCATCGATTAAAAGCTATAGATTGAGGGAGTAGCTGTAGTTAAAATCCTGGCTGAGAGCTTGGGTGACAAATTGCTTCAGCTCTTCATAGGTTGCTTGTGATAGCTCGGCCTTGCTGCTGCCCGCCTGGCCCGATCGCACCATGACCGAGTTATTGGGCCGATAAAAGAGCGATCGCTGTGGATCATCGGCTAACTTCTTCATATTTTCAAACGAACAAGTTTCCACTGTTTGTTGTAGGACTTCCCCCTCACACACTTGGGGAAGTTCAATAAAGTTAAAGATCTGAGTCAGGACCTCTTGAGGGGTTGCCAGTAAATCTTCGTATTTAATGAGCAAACAAGCTGGGTGATCTTGGATGTAATTGGCCCATGCATTGTAGCTTTCGACCACTTGCTTCACGACTTGTAAGACATGCCCCTTCAGTTCGCCCTGCCGTTGTTTAAAGTGGTACATGGAGACACCAATGTCCAACGGGTCTCGTACTAACAAGACGACTTTCTTCTGTCTGAATTTATCAGGGTCATTCAATCGAATGGCACTATGATCCAGGCAAATTGAGGGAATGCGAGCATCTTGCTTCCACAACTCTGCGATCAGCTCAGGGGATGCTCTCTCTAAGTCGAAATAATCACATAGAGCGGTCCCCATCATTGTGCGTAGCCATGTCCGTCCACTGCGAGGAAAGGAGATGAGGTAAACATCGGCCCGTTGGTGGACAAGGTACTTGGCTAGGGGCGATCGCCTCCACTGTTTCATCGCAGGTTGAAGTCTCTCACGCAGGTTCGCCCGAACAGGCTGGGGTAGGACAGTTTTGGCGGTTTGGCAGAAATGATAGAACATAGCTTTAGCAATGATGTAAGGGACAGGTAAGGGACAATGTTTAACTGTAGAAGCGTGTCGTAGACCGACGAGAGGTGTCCTGAGGGGTCTTAGTCATAAGCCCGGTTGCCTAGTCAAGAACCACTATCCTTTTTATGCCCAAGTTGAGGGGTTAGATAACACTTTGTCCTTTGCTGAGGGAGATCAATGTTCACCTATCCCAGGGGGCGATCGCCCCAAGCTTAAGCCTAGTAAGTCATGGCGTAAATATGCTGATCCTGAACCCTCACCCTAAATCCTTCTCGTGACGGGGGAGAAGGGCGGATTCGGTGGCAAGATTTTTGCCGTCAGGCACTAGTTCGACGATATCAGAGACATTGTTTCCAGATGCGGCACCACTTTAACCCCAAAAGCAGCCTCGAAGCAGGCTTTTTTCTCATTGAGACTCCACAGTTCTAAGGCGCACTCATCCCCAGGGAACGCGGCATAAAGTCTCAGATCTAAGGTCTTGTGGATGGCATCATAGTGGCAGTTGATCGCTTTGGTGGCTCCTAATTGCCGTCGATCGAGAGCGACGGCAATCCGTAACATGGCGCTCAGTTCATCCACAATTTGTCGATGGCGATCGCTTGGCAAATGCCGATAGGGGTCATGCTTTTTCTTAGGTGGACTTTTACGGTGGTAGCGGGCAATATTGGCAATGAGTTCAACTTCAATTTCCGTGTAGCCCAGCAGTCCCCCATTGCGAATGAGGTAGTAAGAATGCTTATGGTGAGCCGAGTGATGGACAAAGTGACCACTATTGTGTAAGCATCCCGCAGCCCAGAGCAGTTCCCTCTCAGCATTCTGCCATTGATGTAGCGTCCCATAGGTTTGATCGAACAAGCTGAGGGCTAGGTTTGCGACCCATTCCTCATGCTCGTTATCAACGTGGAACTTATCAGCGAGGAGACGCACACTTCGCCGCCGCACCGATTGCTGATATCGTAGTCGATCCGCAATTAACCCGTGGGTGAGCATCCAGTTGACAATCACTCCTTCCCGTAGCGATCGCCCACATACCTTCAACGATTGGCACCCCAGCATCACCATCGCCTCATGCAAAATAGTGGCCCCTGCTACAATAATTTCGGCTCGTCGCTCTGACAATCCCGGTAAGTCTAAGCGATGTTTGAGGTCAAGGTGGCGCAGACGATTGAGAACCTGTGCGACTGCTTCACGGCTGATTTCATAGCCGCTCAGGGTTTGGGGCGGCAGATCGGACTGCTGGGCGTGTAGGCTAGCGATCGCCTCAATTGTCCCAGAGGTGCCAATCAACTGGGGTTGCTCACCTGGATCTACATGGGCACGTAACCCCTCGACTGCCCGCTCTAACATTCCCCGCACATAGGCTTGGAGCATGGCAAATTCTCGATTAGAGATGGGATCCGTAGACACAAATTCACTTGTCAGTCGTACAGCTCCAACCTTTGTGCTGCTGAGGGTGCGGGGATCATGACCGTCCCCTAGAATTAACTCCGTTGACCCCCCGCCAATGTCAATAATAATGTGGGGGGTCTGATTAAACTCAATGGCCGACAATACCCCCAAATAAATCCGGCGGGCTTCTTCTTCACCAGAAATTAAATCGATACTGAGACCTAATTCTTGGTGGACGGTCTGCAAGAACTCCTTGCCGTTGGGGGCTTCCCGAACGGCACTGGTCGCCACTGCGATAATCGCGTCAGCTTTCAGGCTCCGGGCCAAATCACGGTAGCGCTTGAGGGCATCCAATCCCCGTGCCATAGCCTCAACGGTTAGCTTTTTGGAGGACTTGTCGCGATCGCCCAACCGCACCATGTCCTTCTCTTGGGTAATAATCTTGAAGGAGGGAAGATGGGGCTGAATTCGGACAACAACCAGGTGGAACGAGTTCGTGCCCACATCAATCGCAGCTAAGATGTGCTCCTGCTGCTTGCCGCTTTGCGTTGCTGTCAACAATCCAGGGTCATCAGCTTGGTCACGAGATAACTCAGGGGGAGAAGACTCCATAGGAAAAACACTCGTATCAACAGGACACTGACATCTTTAGCATGTTTGCACCCTATCATGCTGCATCAGAGTCAGACAAGGATGGCAGCAAAAAATAAGCTAATGCGGCTCGCTCTGCAATGGCGGAGTTGAGCTAGCTCCAATTTAAGAGTTTCGGCGGTTTTCATGGTTTGGGCAACTGTATATAGGAGCTAGCTCAAAATTACTATGGCAGGATACTCTTTGGGCGAAAAGTGTTTACCTTCTCTGCAAGAAGCTTTGCGATCGCCCCCTCCAACCCCCATCAGCAAAAGAGCGATCGCCCTTCAATTTTCGATGGAAAGAGAGAAGGGCGATCGCGTTCATTCAATCTGTAGGGTGGGCAATTGCCCACCTCACGACAATGCTAAAAAAGGCCAATCTACTACGTGACAACGAGGTCTAGCTCATAGTTCGTTGGGAACGCCGAGAACCTAGGAGTTACTCTAAAGAAGTAAGTGCCTGCTTCCAAATCATCTGTTAAACCATTAATTCCAAAATCAACGACTTCATCGTTATCAACTTGACCATTGTTGTTAGCATCCCGAATGACAGTTGTGTTCAGATCGCTGTTTGAGTCATCCGAAAGTGTGATTCTAGCCTGCAGGTTAGCGGTAGTGCTCAATGTGAATCGGTAAAAATCATCCAAATCTAGAAAGCCGACATGCTCCTTCAGGGAAGTTGTACCCGTCAATGCACCTAAGTTACGAGCTTCAGACAGGGTGTTGCCTGGATCAGGTGATCCGTCACCGCCGTAAGGCGTACCCACTACTGTCATCTCGTAGGAAGTGGAAAAGCTACTGTTAATCTCAGGTTGTACAAGAATAAAGTAGTTGCCAACGGGCAAGTCTTGACTGAGTGTTCCAGAATCACCAACCTGGTCTCTGCTGGCAAAGATTTCTTCACTATCGATTAAACCATTATTGTTGTCATCACGGATTAATTGAGTTCTAATCTCATTAGATGAACCCGAAAAAGTAATTTGAAGATTGGAGAGATCATTTAGTGTGAATCGGTAGAGGTCAATTTCATCCAGTGTGCCCACATATTCTTTGAAGGTGCGAGTTCCAGAAAAGACTCCCAGTTCATTGGAGGCAAGATTTAGCGTATTCCCAGGTTCGGGGGATACGTTACCACCAAAAAGAGTGGGCACAACAGTTAGGGTGTAGTCTCCTGACTCATCCCTAAAGCTTTCCACTCTGATGTAATAGTCGCCCGGTGGCATATCCAAGGGACTAAAACTGGAGAAAGATCGGGGAGCAAACACCTCGCCGTCATCGACCAGACTATTACCGTTGTCATCCCGGATCAGTTGAAAGCGCCCTGCGGCATCTCCCTCCGTTCTCACGTCCAGGTTGGCGATATCGTTGAGGGTGAATTTGTAAAAATCAACGTCGTCCTCTCCACCGATAGTGCTATTTCTCGTGGTGGTGGTGGTCACAACTCCAAGGTCAGATGCGGTTGCCAGGGTACCGTTGCCATCATCTGTGGGGATCGCAGCTTGATCTAGGGTCAGCGTGTAGTCGGTGTTGCTGGGAATGGCGTTACCATTGACGCGAATGATGTAGCTCCCTGCCGCTAGCTCGATCGGGGTTCCTGGGGTGAAGGCGATCGCCTCCGTATCTTCCGCAGCCCCGTCGGCATTAGCATCATTGAATAGCTCCAAGCCAACCGTCTGTGAGAGACCAGACAATTGAGCATTCAGCGTGCTGGCCTCTGTCAGTGAGAAATTATAGAGATCCAACGGATCATCTACGCCAACGGAATCGGTGTTGGTGTAATTGCCGCTGACTACCCCAGCACTTCTAGTGCCATCTGGATCAACGGGCGGAACGGATGGATTACCAGGATCACCGGGCAGTGGAGTATTGAGGGCAGTCGCTCCCAGTCGCAGTCGATAGCGATCGCGTCCTTCTCTAGTATTGCCTCTGACCTGGATAAAGAAGGTGCCTGCTTCTAGATCTCGTTCAAACGTTTGCCGCCGCTTATTGCCTTTAGCGCCGAACCGAGTTTGACCGATGCGAGTGCGATCGCCATCAAACAGTCGAAAGAGCAGATTGGACTGGACCTGTTGGGGGCGAACCGACAAACTGCTGCTGCCAGAGAGATCAAATTTGTAAAAGTCATTCTTGTCGGCACGAGTGATTGTACCTTTGGCATTTTTGCGCCTGCCCAGAGTCCCAAGATCCTTGGCGTTGTTGATATTATTGAACCGCTGTCTTGCCATTAGATTAAATCTATACTGATCCTAGAGTTACGTTTATAGAAGAAAAATACACTGAGACATACACTGACAGATGATTCATAATCATGCAGTCGTTAGATCTCGCTTAACATTCTCGCTAGATTCGGTGATTCTATGGGAAAACAGAGAACGACTTCATAGAAACTTAATTTGTTTAACCAGAGTAATTAAATATGGAGATCAATAGATAGGTAGTCGTTCGGTGGTCAGAGGAAAACCCTTTCTGGCCCTTTGCTTTTGGCTGGGACCGATTGCGAGATGCAGGAACGAATGATGAGTCAGAGTTTTCACTCGTTACCTACGCAGCCAACTCCAAAATACCAATCATGATAGACATCAATTCTGCCATATCATCCGGCACCCGATAGAGGGTCACATCTTGAATAATTTGTTTATGGGCATGGTCCAAGCGACCAAAGACCCAGGCATTGCCGATCGTCACGGCACCGTACACCCAGTCTTTTTCTTCGACGGTGGCGATCGCAATCAACTCCACGGCAAGCTGGGTAAACCCCCTAGTCAGATCATCTTTTTCCGCTTCAATCACAACTAGGGATTGCTGAGACCGTAACAGATAGTCCAATTCGCCTTTGAGCCAATTATTCACCGTCAAGCCATATTCAATGCGCAACTGGCATTGACAACATCGAGCAATTTCAATCAACAGGGGCGCAACTAATAACTCTCGTTTGGCCGTCTCACTTGATAGAACCACCAGGGGCAAAATCTCTTCTACTTGTTGCTGAATGGCGGGAAGGCGATCGCTTTTTTGTTGAGATTGGGGCAGTGTTAACCGCTGGTTTGAGTAGGTGTAACCAAACTCTGCCAGAATGCGATCGGTATCGTAGGGCATCTCAAAATAGGATCGAAATGTATAGGATTTCTCCGGATCTAGCAGGGGTGGTTGTGGCATGGAGGAGTCGGTTGAGTTAGACCTTAACACCTTAAATCTTACCGTTCCCCCGGTATATTAAGGATGACCACAGAATCAGGGAATACTGGGAAAAGACAGGCATATTGAGAAGGGACGAGTCCCGTTGGCCTACGGAAAACTCTGGGAGGGTGAGGTGAATAACCGATCGATTCGCAAGGAAGCCAATCTCTTTTTTCAAGGGATGGAACCACTATTAAAATTGGGGTCGGAGTTCCAAACCTTTATCCTGGTGGATTTGGCTAAATTGGTACGGATTTGTGGCAATGCCAACAATGATATTACGACGCGGCAATTGCTGGCTTTTTTGGTGGCTTATGCCCTCATTCGGCGAGATAGTGCCAAGCTGAATGTGGCGATGCATCAGTGGGATACGGAGACCAAGATTCGTCAAGAGTACGAGAAAAAGACGCTGGATATGTTGTGGCGATTGACGAACAATCAAGCAGAAGCTGAAATGACCCATTTGGTCCTGCCTGCGATCCTGAACCGATTAGATGATCAGGGAGGGGGCGATCGCCTCAAGCCTACAGTGGATGTGTTTTATCGCTTTGCCCAAGTGCTAATCAAAATTGATGATCAGGTGGATGCAGTAGAAGTGCAGGCGTTGGCCCATATTTGGCAAATGCTGCACACTTATACGGAATCTAGCGAATATACTCACTATTTCAAACAGAAAAAGGCAGAGCGATATGTCTTTCCCAGTGGTAATCAGGATTCTGGTGATGTTTTAGCGGAACTGAACGAGCTCATTGGCATGGAGAATGTGAAGCAGCAGGTGCAGACCTTGACCAATTTTCTCAAGATCCAGCAGTTGCGATCGCAACGGGGCATGGCCAAAACCTCGGTCTCTCTCCACTCGGTCTTTTGTGGGCCACCGGGTACGGGAAAAACCACGGTGGCACGGATGGTGGCGAAAATCTACAAGGATCTGGGGTTTCTAGAAAAGGGTCATTTGGTGGAAACCGACCGGGCTGGCATGGTGGCGGGTTATGTGGGTCAGACTTCGGAAAAAGTAAATGAACTGGTGGAGTCAGCGTTGGATGGGGTGTTGTTTATTGATGAAGCCTATGCGCTAAAACCAGAGGGCGGATCAGGAGGTGATTTTGGTCAAGAGGCCATCGATATTTTGCTAAAGCGGATGGAGGATCACCGCGATCGCCTTGTGGTCATTGTGGCTGGGTACACGGACGAAATGTCTCAGTTTATTGAGTCTAACCCTGGTCTCAAATCCCGCTTTAACCGCTACGTTTACTTTGATGATTATGGGGCTGATGATCTGTTAGCGATTTTTGAAAAGTTGTGTAAAAGTAGCCATTTTCGGCTGAATCCTGATGCCAAGGCGATGTTGCGTGGGCTGTTAGAACAGTTGTATGCAGGGCGCGATCGCACCTTTGGCAACGGTCGCTTGGTCCGGAACCTGTTTGAGAAAATCGTAGAAGTCCAAGCCAATCGCCTTGCCTGCGAAGCCATGATGACCGATGAACTGCTCACCACTATTGTTGCCGCAGACGTAGCGCAAGTCGCAACCACCTACACCCAACGCCTCAAACCCTTGCGTCCCCCATCCCCATCTCCATCTCTGCATCCTGCCGTCACCAACCCCGTCGCCTCTCTCCTCAACACCCTCGCCTCCCGCCAAATCACCCAACCCCAACAACACTCTCACTCATCCCCACCCTACTCTCCCACTCCCCCACTCCTCCACTCCCCCACCTTCTCCCCCACTCTCCTCAAAACCCGCCTCAACCGCGCCCTCCGCTTCATGCGAACGGAGACGATTGTGGGCATCAATGATAATTGCTTGCAAGTGATTTTTGAAGCTCGGCCTGTTCCCGACGCGGAATTGATGCAGCTAGTGATCCGCAACGAGCTGATCTTATTGCAGACTCCATCAAGTTATCGGGTCAAGTTGTTTGGCCGTTTGCCCGGAGCGATCGCCCCTGCTTGGACAGAAGAGATAGCATAAACACACAAAACCCACCCCTGGTTTCTCCTTGCAGGAGATGAGAGGTGGGTTCTTTGCGATCGCGAGTGAAGTGGGTGCGTTACGCTTCGCTAACAGCACCCTACGCAATCTGCCAAAATCCAAAATCTAAAATTGGACTTACTTCTTCTTCGCTTCTTCCCGTTCCTTGACTTCCTTAATCACCTCTTCAGCGACATTCTTGGGACAAGGACTATAGTGAGCAAATTCCATTGAGAATTGTCCTCGACCGGAGGTCATGGTCCGCAGGTCACCAATGTAGCCAAACATTTCGCTCAAGGGCACTTCAGCCTTAATCCGGGCACCTGTGGGACCGGCATCTTGGCCTTGAACCATGCCTCGACGGCGGTTAAGGTCGCCAATCACGTCCCCGACATGATCATCAGGGGTGAACACGTCTACCTTCATAATCGGCTCCAGCAACTGAGGACCAGCTTTGGGGAAGGACTGACGGTAAGCCGCTTTGGCCGCAATCTCAAAGGCGATCGCCGAGGAGTCAACCGGGTGGAAGCCCCCATCTATCAACGTTACCTTGAAGTCTTCACAGGGGAATCCCGCCAGCAGACCTTTCTCGATGCTATGCTCAAAGCCCTTCTGCACCGCAGGCCAGAATTCACGGGGTACGTTACCCCCTGTCACCTTCGATTCAAACTCAAACCCAGATCCTGGTTCACCTGGGGCAATTTCGTAGTCAATCTTCGCAAACTGACCGGAACCACCGGACTGCTTCTTGTGGGTGTAGCTATCGGCCAAGGTCTTGGTGATGGACTCACGATAGGCTACCTGAGGCTTACCCACCTCAACTTCAACCCCGTGGGTGCGCTTGAGAATATCCACCTTAATATCTAGGTGCAACTCACCCATGCCTTTGATGATGGTTTCGCCGCTTTCCTGATCGGTTTCTACTTGGAACGACGGATCTTCCTGCACCATTTTGCTGAGGGCCAGACCCATTTTCTCGGAGCCACCCTTCTTCAACGGAGCCACCGACATGGAAATCACTGGATCAGGGAAGACCATCGGTTCCAAGGTTGCAGGCTGTTTGGGATCACACAAAGTATGCCCTGTTTGGACATTCTTGAGACCCACGATCGCCACGATATCACCAGCCTGAGCCGAAGTGATTTCTTCACGGGAATCAGCGTGCATTTCTACCAAGCGACCAATCCGCTCAGTCTTGCCCGTAGCCGTATTGAGTACCGTGTCACCTTTATTGATCGTTCCAGAATAAATTCGGGTAAAGGTTAGTGCCCCATAGCGATCATCCATGATCTTGAAGGCGAGTGCCCGCAGGGGTTTCTCTGGGTCAACCATGGCGAAGGTGCCCGTCTCATTTCCTTCCAAATCCACTTCTGGCTGGGGTTTCACTTCTGTGGGTGCAGGCAGGTAATCGACTACCGCATCCAATACAAGCTGTACACCTTTGTTTTTAAAGGAGGAACCGCAGTAGGTCGGAAAGAAGACCAAATCATGGGTACCGCGACGGATACAGCGCTTGAGCGTCTCCATATCTGGTTCTTCTCCCTCCAGATACATCATCATCGCGTCGTCATCTTGCTCAACTGCCATTTCGATCAGTTGTTCCCGCCACTTTTCGACATCATCTTTCATGTCTTCGGGAACATCTTTAA
>JBFRWC010000363.1:0-4907 GCA_051439365.1 Leptolyngbyaceae cyanobacterium | reverse complement strand
CCTCAGTCCTCGCCCCTCGTGTCAGAACTGGCCTGGGACGCAGCGCCGAATCCAGATCATATGTCCCCCGACATGCTCATCACCGATAATCGAGTTGCCCCTGGGGATGATCTCCCAGGCAATCTTTCTGGGAATTCCTCGGAGACCTCCCCAGAGAATCCCCCAGATGACTCGTCCTTGCCTCTATCCCCTGCCATCCCCTCAGACCTTGACCCAGAACTGGGTATCCTGCGTCTGCGACCTTTAGCAGACAGTGAGCCATCGGTGATTGATCCAGAATTGGGCGTTCTCCGGCTTCGGCCCTTAGCGCCTATCCCACCTCGCCGCCGTCCGGTGTCTGTGGCAGGTCACATCAGCTTTTTTAGCGGTAATAATTTGTTGGCCCGATCGGAACCAGAAGCGGATGATATTTTTCAGGTGGGGGTATCCTTACGGGCCATTCCTAAAATTGGCTCCCGCACGTTTTTAATTAGTTCCGCAGAAGTGTCTACCCTGCGCTACGTTACCAATGATGTATTTAACTACAATCAGCTAGAATTGCGCTTCGGGGTCTACCATTATCTCACCCGCCGCATGTACACCGATTTCCACTGGCGCAATCAGCAGTTTTTCCAATTAGACGGAGGCGATCGCTTCCTCAACACCCATCAACTGCGCTGGACTTTGGGCCGCACCGATTCGATTAACCCCAACCTCGACTTAAACTCGTCCTATCAGTTACGACTCAATTGGGCTGATCCCGAAACCCGTAGTCGAGTCTCTAACCGTTTTCGCCTGGGCTTAACCCAAGAGTTTACCCCTGACTTTAAGGCAGGCTTGTCCTACCAATTAGTGCTGAATGACTACACCCAACAGGACCGTTACGACTCCTACCAACAGCTTTTGGCCCAACTCCGTTACGATTTCTCCGATACTACTAGCCTTGCGGTGTTTGGCGGTGGTCGCTGGGGTGATTCCTCCAATGACCTGCTCGATTTTGACACGGCCTTGCTAGGGGTCAGTTTTGTCGTTAATGTGCCCTTGTTTTAGGGATGAGCGATGGACATCATCCGTTCGTATCCACCCACCTACCCACTGACCCACTCACTCACCCATCCACTCACCTGAAGTTAATCTTCCGGTGAGCCTTCACGGTACAGTGTTGTAGGGACATTGGTCGCACCCTCCGACGGCTAATCCCCCTGGTGTTGATGATTTCGGAGGATGATCCTAGCCTATGAAACCCTCTGATCGCACGCCGCCGACGGTCTCCCAAAATGGGGCCGTGCCGAAAACGGCTACCGTTGACCTCAAAATTATTGCCTCGCCTAGTCGAAAGCGCCTGTGGCTAGCAGCGATTAAACCGCCCATGTACAGTGTGGCGATTATGCCGATTTGGTGGGGCAGCGCGATCGCCTACTACGAATACCTGGATCACCAATCGTTTAACTGGCTCATTTTCCTCACGTTCCTAGGATCGGCCATTTTGATTTTGGCCTGGGAAAACTTAGCCAATGATGCCTTTGATGCCGAAACCGGGATTGATGTCAACAAGCGGCATTCCGTGGTGAATCTCACGGGTAATCGTACTCTAGTCCTATGGAGTGCCAATCTTTGTCTAGGGCTAGGGTTGGCGGGGATTGGAGCGATCGCCTTCTGGCAACAAGATCTCACTGTGTTGGGCTTGATAGCAGTCTGTTGTGGGTTGGGCTATCTTTACCAGGGACCACCCTTTCGCCTGGGCTATCAGGGATTAGGGGAAATTCTTTGCTTTTTTGCCTTTGGCCCCCTGGCCGTCAGTGCTGCCTACTATAGTCAAGCTCAAGCCTTTTCCCTCAGCAGTGTCATTGCCTCCATTGCCCTCGGCCTCACCACCACCCTGGTCCTCTTCTGTTCCCACTTTCATCAAGTAGACGACGACATTGCTGCCGGAAAGCGATCGCCCGTCGTCCGCATGGGGACTCGCCGCTCGGCCCAATTGCTCCCGTGGATCTGTGGCATCGTTTACGGCGTGATTGCTATCTTGCTATTCACAGGCTTAGCCCCGTGGTGGAGTGCTTTGAGTATTGTAGGTATCCCTGCTGCTATCCGCCTCTGTCGCCATGTCAGCGAGTATCACAACCAGCCCGACCGGGTGATGAACTGCAAGTTTATCGCGATCGCCCTGCATTTCTGGAGTGGCCTCTTGTTTGGCCTCGGCTACTTCCTCGCATAGGAATCCATGGCGTACTGAGGGACCATTTGGCACCAGTAGGCATTTCGTTGGGTTACGCTGTCGCTAACCCAACCTACGGTAGAATCGGCCTTTCAAGGGTTTTGGCAGTCAATCAGGGTTCTCGCGAATGTTCTCGGAGAACTCATTGGGTATCCCTACCACCCCACTAAACCAGCGTTGGACTTGATTCCAAAAGATTTCGAGTCGTTGCCTGCTGCCATGTTGTAGGGTCGAACTCACGTTACCTAAAACTAAATTAGAATTCCTGGTAACTATTCATTGGAGCTTCACTATCTCGCTTTGACCCTAAGAGCCGCAACCGAGACACGCGGATGACTGGAGAAGAGCGTTGCATCCCAGTATTACGATCCTGCCAGGTATCAATTTTGAGGGAACCTGTAACCCCAATTAAGCTTCCCTTGCGCACGTAATCTTTAGCAATTTCTGCTTCCCGACCCCAGAACTCTAGCCGGAACCAATCAGGGGGACTATCCCGTTTGGGGCGGTTCACTGCTAGAGATACATTGCCGACCACACTACCGGATTCAAAAAAGCGAATATCGGGTTCTGCTCCGGCACGACCTACTAGATTTACGACGTTCAAACCCATGTTTTCATCACTCCTTGCGATGCTTGGCTCCAGGATATTTCAGGGGTATTTCAGGGATATTTCACAAAATCAGCGAACAAAATACCCAGTTCTTTCGTCCCCAGAGTTTGCGTGTCTATATGAAGGTAGTTCATTTTTACCAAGCTGTCAAGGGGAGAGCGATCGCTCCATGCCTGGATCTATTAACGGTAGTGGATTTTACCAATATCACTAGACTCTGTTTGAAAAACGTAATAAAATCCGGTCAATTACAGTTTGTATCCCCATCTCACCAAAATCTCGAATTTTGGATAAGGGGAGGCCGCTAGTTGTGGAGAGTGAATTCCTCGTGAGTCTTTTAAAGCGCTTCTCGTTTTCTCGTGACATGGGTATCGATCTGGGTACCGCCAACACCTTGGTTTATGTATCGGGCAAAGGCATTGTTTTGCAAGAGCCATCAGTGGTGGCGATGGACCAGAATGACCGAGTGCCGTTGGCGGTTGGGGAAGATGCCAAGAAAATGTTGGGGCGGACTCCGGGCAATGTCCTCGCGCTACGCCCCTTGCGGGATGGAGTGATTGCGGACTTTGACACAGCGGAAATTATGCTCAAGCACTTTATCCGCCGGGTTCACGAAGGCCGGACCCTTGTATCTCCTCGCATTGTGATTGGCATTCCCAGTGGTGTAACCGGAGTGGAACGCCGAGCGGTTGAGGATGCGGCACGGGAGGCGGGAGCCAGAGAAGTTCACTTGATTGATGAGCCAGTAGCGGCGGCCATTGGGGCTGGGTTGCCTGTCGCGGAACCGACGGGCAACATGATTATTGATATTGGCGGTGGCACCACCGAAGTAGCGGTGTTGAGTTTGCAGGGGACGGTGTTAAGTGAATCGGTGCGGGTGGCTGGGGATGAGCTTAGCGAAGCCATGATCCAGTACATGAAAAAGGTACATAACCTGGTGATTGGGGAACGAACCGCCGAGGACATCAAAATCAACATCGGCTCAGCCTATCCCCAGACCTACGACGATGACAACATTATGGAAGTCCGGGGTTTGCACTTGTTGTCTGGATTGCCGCGAACAGTGACGGTAAAGGGACCAGAGATGCGGGAAGCGATGGCTGAGCCGTTATCGGTGATTATTGATGCGGTGAAGCGCACCTTGGAACGGACCCCTCCAGAGCTAGCGGCGGATATTGTGGATCGAGGAATTATGCACGCGGGGGGGGGCGCGTTGTTACGAGGTTTGGATACCCTAATCAGCCATGAGACTGGAATTGTGGTGCATGTGGCCGCTGACCCCTTGAGCTGCGTGGTGTTGGGGACAGGTCGAGTATTGGAGAACTTTAAGCAATTGGCCCGCGTATTCAAATAGAATTGCTCACGTCTCAAGTTCGCATCTACAACGTTGATTACACATCGGGAGTTGGCTAGGTTCGTATGTATACACTCCGTCGGTGGTGGGAGCGATACAGTCTTCAGACGATCTTGATGGCCCTTGCTCTCCTATCTGCTTGGTCGGTTCGAGCGACCAATGGGGTCATTTTAGTAGAGATCTACTACTGGCTGTCTTATCCCTTTCAGTCAATGCCATCAGATACTGAGACTCTACAAGCGGCTCAAGCACAAGAGTTACAACAGCGCCTATCGGAGTTGGAGGTTCAAAATCAACAGTTACGGACTTTGCTGGACTATGTTGAACCGATCGCTGACGAAACGATTATGGCCCCTGTGATTGGCCGTCCTGCGGATCAGTGGTGGCAACAGATGACCATTGGTCGGGGTGAACAAGACGGGGTGATTGAAGGCTCCTCGGTGTTGGGCATTGGTGGGGTGGTGGGACGAGTAACTCACGTAACCCCTCACACCAGTCGGGTGTTGCTAGTGAGTGACCCTTCTAGTCAGATTGGGGTGACGGTGAGTCGGTCACGGGCCATGGGATACTTACGGGGCCAGACGGGGGACCAAGCTGTGATGGTCTTTTTTGACCGGGTGCCCAATGTGCAGCCGGGAGATGTGATTGTTACCTCTCAGTTGAGTCATCGTTTTCCGGGGGGGCTACCCATTGGTCAGGTTGAATCCATTCATCTAGAGCGATCGCCCTCGCCGGAGGTGGTGGTGCGC
>JBFRWC010000362.1:0-7134 GCA_051439365.1 Leptolyngbyaceae cyanobacterium | reverse complement strand
CCACCGTGTACACGGTAGCCTTGGCAAGGGGAGACTAAGGGGGGTGAAGCCGGATTTTGGGCTTTAAAATGAGATGTGCATATACCGCAGTTTGCTAAGGGGGAGGACCGGACTTCCCTCCTCGGCTGTCGCGCCGCGGACCGGGTGGGCGCCGGGGGAGTGAGGGTGGTATGGGCGGGTTTGCGTGGGGGTGTGGGGAGTGGGGACGATTTTAAGATTCCGGGGTTCTTGATGACTGTTTGCGCTGAGTCATGTTTTTTTGAGAACCCCGGCATCTGACCCCCTGTCATTTGAGTGAGGAGTGGGGCAGTAGGGCGATCGCCTTCAGGTTATCGTCCTAGAAGATTATTAAACAGGCGCACAAAACCATTCACCACCCACAACACTCCCCCGACCAGAAAAAGGTTTTGGCGTAATTCCCGTTTATCCACATTAAATCGGGGACCACGGGCCTTAATCACCCCATGATCTCGGCTCAAATCGTAAATTACTTTTTCACGATACCAACGCTCAGATTTGCCAGGATACTTAAATCTTGCTTGCTCTAGCAGCCGGAGAGCCGCTTTGCGATCGCCATTGGCTGCTTTCAATAACACGGGATCAATGCCATCTTGATCACCAAAATTAAAACCGCCACCGGAATTTTTCCAGGCTTTCCAGAGCAAAAACAGCATGAATATAAATAATGCGATGGCGAGGGGAGGAACAGGCATGGTAGTTAGGTCAGATAGAATGAATCATCGTCGTAGCGTGTGTCCACTATATCCGCAGATTTTTAAAGTGGCCATAGGATTCTACCCAAGACCATGAAACACGAGGTACCCTTAGCCAAGATTAATGTTGGATCTCATCCTTCAAGCCAACCACCTACGGACTAAATTAGAGGACTCAAAATTCTTGTACCAATACCTCACTAAATTTTGAAACTTTTGCTACGAGAGAGTTTCAGGTTTTGAGTACTCGCTTAATGCTCAATCTTATCGAAAGGCTTCATAAAGTACCCTACTAGCATTCGTGCTTGTTCAGCCATACCTAACCATGAGTCTGGACATTGCTGTAGATGATGAACCACAGTTTTCAGTTGCGATCAGGAAGACAAAGAATATGAGTGGATTACCCAAAACAAAGAAGTCCATTGTGTTACGGACTGACTTTACGGATGATGTCGCCTGGGAGAATGTTTGCACTGCTATTTCGACTCCAGCCGGAAAACATCGAGTATCAGTAGAATTTGTCAATGATACGCAATTCGATCGCTTGACAATTGACCAACTCTTAGAGTTAATCCCTCCAAGTTCAAAGAAAACTTTTATATTTCTGGTCGATGAACAAACTATCTCAGATGCAGAGCATCCAGTCTTAACAGTCGATTTATTTCAGGATAAAGGACGAACCTTCCGCGTCATTCCAGCACAGACTGCTGCGGTTGAAAACAACTTAGCGATCGCCAACATGGATTGGGAGGATTTCTCCCTTAATACCG
Source organism: Leptolyngbyaceae cyanobacterium (assembly GCA_051439365.1). Taxonomy (GTDB): domain Bacteria; phylum Cyanobacteriota; class Cyanobacteriia; order CAKZMO01; family CAKZMO01; genus JAAHGY01. Next base: position 5,651 of record JBFRWC010000362.1, on the reverse strand, counting down.
ACAAAGATGGGGTATTTCGTAGTTTTCCCTACTAAAGCTCAGTCATCCATCACATGCGATCGCTCCCTACTGTCCCATCATCCTGCATCGAGAAGGGCGATCGCTTCCATGATTGATTCAACAAAATAAGAATATGCCCTTTTCTGCACACTCTTCTATTCGGACCCGTGTTTTTTGCCATAGCAATGGGGACAGGACACGCCCGGAACATAGTGGGGCGATCGCTTATCCTCCGGTGAAATTGGATGGCCACAGGCGTAGCACATGTCGTAGGTGCCCCGTTCTAGTCCATGCACCACCGACACTCGCTTGTCAAAGACGTAACATTCGCCCTGCCACAGGCTATCTTCAGCGGGGACTTCTTCCAGATATTTGAGAATGCCACCCTTAAGGTGATAGACTTCTTCAAATCCCTGCTCTAGCAGATAAGAGGTAGCCTTTTCGCAGCGAATTCCTCCAGTGCAGAACATGGCCACTTTCTTGTGGGTTTTGGGATCAAGGTGGGTTTGGATATAGTCGGGGAATTGGCGGAAGGCTTCGATATTGGGATCAACGGCTCCAGCAAAGGTACCCACGCCTACCTCATAGTCGTTGCGGGTATCAATGAGCGTCACGTCTGGATCGGAGATCAATTCATTCCACTCCTGCGGGTCCACATAGGTACCGACAACCTTGCGGGGATCAACTCCAGGAACACCCAACGGCACCAACTCTTGCTTCAGTCGTACTTTCAAACGATTAAACGGCTGATTCGCCGCCGTGGACACCTTGTAGTCTAACGCCTGCAATCGCTCATCTTGTCGCAAATAGTTCAGGATAGCTTCAACGGCCTCTGGGGTTTCGCCACTGATCGTCCCATTCACTCCCTCAGCCGCCAGCAAAATGGTTCCCCAAATGTCCTTTTCTTGGCAGATGGCCAGTAGTGGTGCTTGCCACTCCACATAATCGGCAAAGGGAACAAATTTATAAAACGCAACAACGGTGTAAGCCATAACCCAACTCACCAGATTTTCTAGAACGGAGCGTTTCCAAATTTAAACATCTGTTGGGGATGTCTTCTATAATTTGTGATGTATTCTTAAACTTTACTCCGATTGAACCCGTGACCCAAACCCCGATTTCTCCCCAAGCTCGTGCGACCAAGCCTGCATCTGCTTCAGCGAATGAGGCGATCGCCTTTGAGTCCGATCCAGCCCAGCGTCCGGATGCGCTGGGTCGATTTGGTCCGTTTGGGGGAAAATATGTGCCGGAGACCCTGATGCCAGCGTTGTTTGAACTGGAGCAAGCCTTTCAGCAATATTGGCAAGACGCAGAATTTCAGGCGGAACTGCAAGGGTTATTGCAGGATTATGTCGGTCGCCCCAGTCCACTTTATTTTGCCGAACGCCTCACCCAGCACTATGCCCGACCTGATGGCACGGGTGCCCAAATCTATCTGAAGCGGGAAGACTTGAACCACACGGGTGCCCATAAAATTAATAACGCTCTGGGACAAGTCCTGTTGGCCAAGCGCATGGGTAAGCAGCGGATTATCGCTGAAACAGGAGCGGGACAACATGGGGTGGCGACCGCGACCGTCTGCGCTCGGTTTGGCCTAGAGTGCGTCATCTACATGGGGGTTCATGACATGGAGCGGCAGGCGCTCAATGTCTTTCGGATGCGGCTGATGGGGGCGACCGTGACCCCGGTGGAAGCGGGAACCGGAACGCTGAAGGATGCCACCTCGGAGGCAATTCGGGACTGGGTGACAAACGTAGAAACCACCCATTATATTCTCGGTTCGGTGGCTGGTCCCCATCCGTATCCGATGATTGTGCGGGAATTTCACGCCATTATTGGCCAAGAAACTCGTGCCCAGTGCTTGGACCATTGGAATGGTAAGCCGGATATTCTGCTGGCTTGTGTTGGAGGTGGGTCGAATGCGATGGGCTTGTTTAACGAATTTGTCGCCGATCCCTCAGTGCGCTTAATTGGGGTGGAAGCCGCAGGCTTTGGGGTGGATACAGACAAGCACGCAGCGACCCTCACCCGTGGCCGGATCGGGGTGTTGCACGGGGCCATGAGCTATCTGCTGCAAGATCAGGATGGCCAAGTGATTGAACCCCACTCCATCAGTGCGGGACTGGACTATCCTGGGGTGGGGCCAGAGCATAGCTATATGATGGCTTCCGGGCGGGCCGAATATTACGGTGTGACCGACCAAGCGGCGTTGGATGCCTTTCAGCGCGTCTCCCAGCTAGAGGGAATTATTCCGGCTCTGGAAACGGCCCACGCCTTCGCCTATTTGGAAACCCTTTGCCCCCAACTGGAGGGTAGTCCTCGGATTGTGATCAACTCGTCTGGGCGAGGGGATAAGGATGTGCAGACAGTGGCGAAGCATTTGGATGTGCAGTAGGGTAGGGGGTTTCCTTAAGGGTTTCCTTACTCCCAGCGTCTCGCTGGGATTTCTTCTAGAGGCTCTGCCTCGCGTTTGCAGTGGAGCTACAGGTGGGTTCCTCTCTCGCTGGAACTTCTTTTAGAGCCTCTGCCTCACGTTTGCAGTGGAGCCAGAGGCTCCTGGATGGGTTCCTAGCCGGAGACTAGGAACCAGGAGGTTAGGAAAAGTTATTCTAGGCAGAGATCCCCGGTTTCTTCAAGAAACCGGGGATCTGAGTTATTTCATCATGAGAACCCTATTAATTGATAATTATGATTCCTACACCTTTAATCTTTACCAGCAAATTGCTAATGTGAGTGGGATTGAACCTCTTGTTATTAAGAATAATCTGGATAATTGGGCGGATTACTTAACTCCAGAAATTGCCAGTATTGTGATCTCACCAGGACCGGGACATCCCCAAAACGAAGCAGACTTTGGTATTTGTCGTCAGATTATTCAACAGAGTTCTTTGCCCATTTTAGGGGTTTGTCTCGGACATCAAGGCATTGGTACGGGCTTGGGCGGCAAGGTGGTTCATGCCCCAGAAGTCTGCCACGGTCGCCTCAGTCCTATCTATCATTGCGCCTCCGATTTGTTCAGGGGGATTCCCTCACCGTTCATGGCAGTACGCTACCATTCTCTGGTGGTCGATCGCCCTAGTTTACCGGCCTGCCTAGAGGTGATGGCTGAGACCAACGATGGGATCATTATGGCGTTGCGCCATCGTCACCAGCCGATTTTTGGGGTGCAGTTTCATCCTGAGTCGATTTGTACAGAGTATGGCGATCGCCTCCTGACAAACTTCCAAGCTATCACCGCAAAGTTTCACCAGAATCACGACATTCAACTAGGAAGTTCAAGGGCGATCGCTCCCCCGCTTCCGTTTTCTAATGGCACACCAAAACCTGACACGTCCTTCAAAGTATTCGTCGAAAAGCTATCAGCAATGCCTGACCCAGAGCGAGTATTTGTTCACTTTTATGGCTCAAGTTCCAATGCTTTTTGGCTCGATAGTAGTCAGGTGGAACCTGGTTTATCTCGATTTTCATTCATGGGAGATGGGGATGGCGATCGCAGCCTCAAAGTCAGTTACAACTGCCACCAACAGCAAATTAAAATCACCCAAAATAATCAAACTAGTTATCAATCAGGCAATATATTCGACTTCTTACAACAAGAACTCAATCACAGAGCATGTAGGAACGATCTGCTTCCCTTTGACTTTAACTGTGGATTTGTCGGTTACTTTGGCTACGAATTGAAGCAGGATTGTGATGCCCGTTCCCCTAATGCTTCTCTCCTTCCTGATGCAGTATTTTTATTAGCCACCCAACTGTTAGTGTTCGATCATCAGGAACAAGTCATATATTTGCTCTATTTGGGACAATGGAATGAGAAAGATGCTGCCCAATCCTGGTTTAAGGCTATCTCAGAGCAACTGGAAGCCCTGCCACCGTTGCCCCCAGTTCCAGTCGGATGTCACCAGGAACCTGTGCTATTTCGGTTTAGGCAGTCCCGCAACACCTACCTCAAAAACATTCATCAGTGTTTAGAGGAAATTCATAAGGGTGAGAGTTATGAAATTTGTCTGACCAATCGCCTCCATACTGATACAACGGTTGATTCCCTCGGATTCTATCGTCACCTTCGCCACCTCAACCCGGCCCCTTATAGCTGCTTTCTTCGCTTAGGTAATTTTGCAGTCGTGTGTTCTTCACCGGAACGCTTTCTAAAGATCAGGAACACTGGCACAACGTCATTCCCGGGGAGCGATCGCCAGGTAGAAACCAAGCCCATCAAAGGCACCCGTTCTCGTGGTCACACTTTGGAGGACGATCAGAAAAAGCGATTGGAGTTGAGCCAAAACGAGAAAGAACGGGCCGAAAACTTGATGGTATTAGATTTACTTCGCAATGATTTAGGGCGAGTTTGTACGGTGGGTAGTGTGCATGTGCCCCAACTGATGCAAGTAGAAACCTATGCCACCGTTCACCAGTTAGTGAGCACCATTCGAGGACAACTACGTCCCGATGTGAGCGTCACGGATTGCATTCGAGCGGCCTTTCCTGGTGGATCAATGACTGGGGCACCTAAGTTAAGAACGATGGACATTATTGATCGGTTGGAGGGAGAAGCCAGAGGAATTTATTCGGGGGCGATCGGGTTTTTAGGATTAAATGGTACCGCTGATTTAAACATTGTCATTCGGAGTGCGATTGTTACTGCAATGGGTGTTTCTATTGGTACTGGAGGTGGCATTGTAGCCCTCTCTGAACCAGAACTAGAATTTGAAGAAATTCTGCTGAAAGCTCAAGCCTTAGTGGAAGCGTTGGTCAAGACAGTTCATGGTGTCATCAAGTACGAACACTACCATATTGACTTAGGCTAGCTTGTCCTCTAGCTCAATATCTTTAAAATCAAGTAGGTTGCAAGAGAAACGGGAATGCATGAGATGACTTTGAGGAATTGGAACGCTGGATCGAGGTGTTCGCCAAGCAACAACCAGAGTAACGATGCTCTATATTCTGTAACACTTCTGCTGTTGGAGGAAACACAGCCTCAGACGTGGCGATTGTCTGAACTTATTGCTTCAGTCCCGCGATCGGGATTCAACAATCAGAAAGCTGATGGAAGATTGCCACTGAAGAACAAGGCTGAGTTGCGGGAGGTGAGCGATCGCCTTGCCAAATAGTTTTTTGCTGATTGTCCGGTAATTAAAATATGAACACTGAAGTTTATCTGTGAAATCACGAGGCCCCTGATTTGAATACTGTGCAGGACAAACAAGATTTTCGAGGAGCGAACCTGAGGGGACGAAATTTCAGGGGACAAAATTTATCTGGTGCAGACTTTAGTGGAGCCGACATTCGGGGGGCCAACTTTACGAAGGCTAATTTAACCGGAGCTAACTTTACCAGGGCGAAGGCAGGCTTACAACGGCGATGGGTCATTATTTTGTTGGTGATCGTCCTAGTATTGGTGGTATTGGCTAGCTTCATTTCCGGTGCATTCTTTGGTTATGTAGCTAGTTTAATTGTGAATCCCAGTCAACCAGGTGATCCTCTGGCTGGCTGAGCCTGGGTGTTATAATTTTATTCTGGGCGATCGCCATACGGCGAGGTATTGTCGCGAGTTTCAGCTTCGCCGCATTCGCATTCGCATTCGCAGTCGCAGTAGCAGTCGCAGTCGCATTCGCAGTCGCAGTCCCAGTCGCAGTCGCAGGAGCAGTCGC
>JBFRWC010000361.1:0-5798 GCA_051439365.1 Leptolyngbyaceae cyanobacterium | reverse complement strand
CAGCCAGACTATGCCGTAGCCCTCCGGGATGAGCTATGGTTTGCCATCCCCCCTGGTAAAATTCATCTGTTTGATCCCGCAACAACTCAAGCCCTCTGAGCAGACTGGTCACCTGATAGAAAACCGTTTTATCGGTTGAATGACTTATAAAACAAAGTTAGTAGCGGTAAGTGACGTTTTTGTCACATTTTCTAACACAGCGACGGTAGCTGCATCGGTCCCAGCACCATTACCGTCCAAATCAACTAAAATCTCGGTACGACTTCCAACCGAGTTAAGCAACACATAAGACTTAAGTTTGAGTAGATCCTCATCTCCAAAATAGTTTTGAAGTACTTGACTGAGATCCATAACATCTTCACCCACGTCAAACCTCTTGATTATATCTGTTCCATCCTGGGCTAGATTTTTGAACATAATCATATCTTTGCCTCGACCCGCAATAATCACATCATCACCCTTGCCACCCTCTAAGAGAGTGTCCCCCTTTTGCCCCAATAAGCGATCGCTTCCAGCATTACCCCTAAGATAGTCGTTATCTTTACCCCCTTTGAGAATATCGTTACCCTTCTTGCCGATGATGAGGTCATTCCCGTTCTTCCCGATTAAGATATCATCGCCTCTTTTCCCGATGAGTCGATCCCCTTCTTGCGTTCCCCCGAGTCTGCCGCCATTCTTTCCTTCGATTTTCAAGGTTGGGCCTCCAACTGAACCCAGAATTAATGGTGTACCCAAAGCATCACCCATTAAAGTGCCATCACCAATACCATGCGGATATAGCTCAGGCTCAGGATCGTCAGGACTATCCTGAATAGTGGGAACATCAGTGATTGTGACAGTATGGACCATATCTGTGCCAAGAACCGCATTGGTCGGCTCACCCAGGGTCACGACAATGGTCTCATCTGGATCAGTATCGTTGTCTGCTAATGGAGTAATGGTAATGGTCGCTTCGGTTTGGCCTGCTGTGATGGTCAGTGGGCTGGTCGTGATGGTGTAATCTACCTCAGTCCCCACTGTCGCAGTGCCGCCTAAGGTAAACGGAATTATCACATCAGCAGTAGTGGCCTGATTGAGTTGAACCGTAATGCTTAAGTCTTCCCCTGCCTCCGACCCCGATTGACTGGTAGATGCAAAACTAGCCGTGATGACTGGAGCAGGATCTTCCTCAGGAGTTTCTGGTGTGTGATTTTTGAACGGGGGCGGTGTCTCATCGCTGATCAGAAAATTGCTGTCTGTCAAAGGGGCATCATGGTAAAGCGTGATGACATGGGTGGATGATAGCGTTAACTCAGACTGTATCAAATCTTGTCTAATAGTCTCTTTCAGTTTCACACGAGTAACCAGATCACTGGTAGAGGTAAAATCATAGGACTCGCTAATTTGAATGATGTCATCCGCAACAGTAAAGTCGTTGATTGTATCGTTACCACTACTGAGCGTGAAGAAAAACGTATCCTTACCTCCACCTCCGGTTAAACGGTCATCTCCACCCCTAGCATCAAGGAAATCGTTACCCCCAAGTGTGCGAAGAAAATCACCACCATCGGTACCTTTGCGATAGTAGTCCAAATTTAACGGGATGTAATCACCCTGAAGGACAGGTACCTGGTAACCAATATCTGCCAAAATTGCCAATTCAGCGAGGGATGGTAGCCCATCTCCTAAATCTCCCGAACCCAAAACAGTTACCTGACCATTAATTGCTAAACCATCTTGAATATGTGATCCGTCTAACGGAATTGGATTACCATTGTTAACAGCGAGGGCATTTTCCCCATCAAAGAAACCATCGCTAGCCAAAGCACTGAATGCTGGGACGTTGAGTGCAATACCTAAAATGTGTCCAATTTCATGGATAGCCAACGGGATATTGGCAAAATTCTTATCTAATTTCGTGTTGAACACGATGGAGCCGACCCAAGGTTGATAATCCGATCCATTAAATCGTCCGTCAGATAAGGACCCAGTGGTCAGGCCAGAACTAGTATAAGCTCTGGCTCCTGTCGTAGCAGGAAGATCAGAAGTTGCGCCCACGTAAATCCGTAAATCATCAATGGGTTGGTCTAATGTCACCGAAACTATGTCAAACGTGGCTGGATCATAAACATTGAGTTGAGTGCCTGCTGGAATATCGGGGAATTCATCATCAATAAACCACTCCCACATTCGGGCCGCTTCTTCTAGGCGTTGTTTAGCCAGGGTATCAAAGGCTCCCTCTGGGGCAAGGCTGTAATCAAATTCGATCTTGAAGCTCATGTGATTTCTCCTAAATCCAGCAATGTGACCGTGGGTGGGTCATAGGCTGTTATAGGGGGGCAATCCGATTTTTCGCAGACCCAGACCGAAAAAGATTTTTAAGACGATTCTGCGAAAAATAAATTCGTGCTTCCATAACACTTATAGATACGAACAAGATGCGAACAATCAGGCTGCTCCCGTCCTGGTTATTGTCCCTTTGACCCCAATGGCCTCATTGATATGACTGAGTTTGATGCCTATCTCAAACAGTTGGTTGCCCAGGCGTGCGATCGCCCCCCCAATAGTCCCCAACGTCAGCGGTTGTTGCAGGAGTTGCACTATCGGGTCATGGCCTCGCGCAGGCTGTGGCGGGAAGCGGTGCCCTACTATAATGATGCCCTCCAGGATATGTGGGTCCATTGTTGCCAACAATTGGAAGAGTATGACCCAGAGCGGGCCGGGGTGATTACTTGGTTGGATGCCAACTTGCGGCGGTTTTTGCGACGGTATCGCGATCGCGCCCAACGGGACCAAACCCGGCATCTGTCTACGTTTGCTGATGATGAGGGGGATACCAGTCATCCGGTAGACACCCTGCCCTCTCGCCCCGATGTTAGCCCCCCTTTAGAGATGGAAGCGCAAACGGTGGACTGGGTTCGCACCGATCCTGATGGGACGCTGACCACCACTTGTTTTCGCAAACGCGCCGATATCAATGCCCAAGTGCTGTTTTTGCTGCGATTTCCCGCCAAAACCCCCTGGAAAGCGATCGCCACCCAGTTCAGCCTTACCCCCGCCGAAGCCACCGACTTGCCCAAGTTCTATAACCGTCGTTGTCTACCGCTACTCCGAGCCTTTGGTAAAGACCAGGGCTACCTTGATTCATAATGCCAACACACACATTCAGAAACCAGTGAGTACTATCGTCATGACCCATCCCTATTCTCGATCACAACCCTTGCCATCCCTGCCAGCCATTCCCGTGGCGCTGCCCTCTGACTCGATTCAATTCGCTCAGCAATTGGCCCAGCAAAGTTCCCATCCAGGGCAATCCCAGCAAATTTATCGCAATTTACTGGCGGTGCAGGCGGTGCATTACTATTGCCAAATGTTGGGAATTCCCTCTGATCTGAGCCAGTGTGATTGCTGGAATCCGTTCCTACGGCTGACCACCAATGTGGCGGATGTGAGCATTGGCGGGGTGGGGCGCTTCGAGTGCTGTCTGGTGGCTCCAGCGGAGGTAAGCCAGTCATCGGCTCGGTGTCTGGTTCCAGCGGAAGTGCAAGCCGATCGGGTGGGCTACATTGTGGTGCAACTGGAAGACGACGTTGATCAGGAGCCAGAGGTTCACTTATTGGGGTTTGCGGATCAGACGACCGAGGCTGAACTGTCCTTGGATGAGTTGCGATCGCTCTTTGAACTCCCCGAATACCTGCACCAGCTTGCTCAAACTCCACCATCGATCACTCATCTGACCCAATGGTTGCAGCAAATCGTCGAAGCTGGCTGGACAGCAGTGGACGATTTGCTGGGGCCACAACCCCAACTTCAGGTGCGAACCACGGCCACTCGCTCTACGGGGTCAAGCTGCGTTTATGGCAAAGTCCTAACTCTGAATACCACTAAAGGTGCCCAAAGTGTGACGCTGATTACAGAAATTATCGATCGTCCCAACCAAGATTTAGCCATTGAACTGACCATTTGCCCAGTCTCAGCCACCGATGAGTTCTTGCCACCGGGGTTGGACATGATCATTGTCGATGCGCTGGGGGATGGAGTGATGCAAGCTCAGGCACGGAAAGAAAATCGGAGGATTGAACTGGGATTTCATGCGGAGCGGGGCGATCGCTTTCAACTCCACCTTGAGTTAGATGGTACCGTCATCACTGAGTCATTCTTGGTGTAGGTCAGTTTGGTCAAGACTGGAGGACAGGGGCATGGATTATGTGGTGTTCATCAAACTAACAGGGGATCTGGAACAGAAGGGGTTTCAGATTTCCCTTGAACTGGCCCCAGAGGGGCGCTCCTCTGTTTTATCTAACGATGGCTATTTATCCGCCAATCCTGATCTGGCCCAATACCTGGAACAATGGCAACAGCAATATGAAGAATGGTTGCGTCCTCCTAAGCTTGGGTATCGAGGTCTCAAGCCTTATAAAGTCCAGTATGATGGCCCCCTCCATTCTCTGGAGCAATGTCGAGATGCTGCCGAGCAGTTGAGACAAGCCTTTCAACAATGGCTGGAGTCAAAACCCTTTCAATCCTTGGAAAAACAACTTTGTCACGTCCTCGACCCCAGCGATGGGGTGAGAGTGCTGATTCGTAGCACCAGTCCCCAGATTCAGGCTCTACCCTGGCACTTGTGGTCGTTTATAGAAAACCATCCCAATGCTGAGGTGGCGATCGGGTCTCCCAAATTTCAACCCATTTCAGATATTCCCAGTTTAACCTCCCGGACATCCCAGGTTTCAATTTTAGCGATACTGGGCGATAGTTGTAATATCGATATCGACACCGATCGCCAAGCGATTGAACACCTGCCAGGAGCAGCCGTAACCTTCTTAATTGAGCCCTCCCTTCAGACATTCCACGACCAGCTTTACACTCGGTCTTGGGATATCCTGTTTTTTGCCGGACATTCAGATACCTTGGCCGAAGGGGATGGGGTTCTAAAACTCAACCCTGAGACGACTCTGACGATGGAGGACGTGAAGTATGGGGTGAAGCGAGCGATCGCCAATGGCCTTCAGCTTGCCATCTTTAATTCCTGTAAGGGGGTGGGGCTGGCCCATGCGTTAGCGGAGCTACAACTGCCCCAGATGATTGTAATGCGGCAGGTGATTCCTGATCAGGTGGCTCACGCTTTTCTCAAATATTTTCTGGATGGGTTTGCTCAGGGAATGTCGTTGTATCAGGCGGGACGACAAGCACGGGAACGGCTTCAACCTCTGGAGCAGGAGTCTCCCTGTGCGACTTGGTTGCCGATGATTTATCAGAATCCCGCAAAGATACCTCCAACGTGGCAGAATTTACAATATCCTACTCAACGGTCTAATCGGCCTCCCCCTACACGCACACGCCCCGTCTCAGCAATAACAAAGATAGCGGTAATTGCGATCGCTAGTATGCTGGTCACCAGTTTAGTGGTGGGGGTGCGATCGCTGGGTCTACTGCAAGCATCTGAACTGCACGCCTTTGACCATTTTATGCAGCTTAGAGCTAGACCTGTTCCTGATGAACGTGTTGTTGTGATCACTGTAGACAGTGAAGATATAAATTATCAGAACGATCATAATTTTGATCTTCCAGAAGGTGGCTTTGCCTCTTTATCTGACCAGGCGCTAGGGCAACTTTTAAGATGGTTTGCATCCAATCCGCCACGGGTAATTGGATTGGATATATTTCATCCTTATGCTTTCGATGCATCAATTATTGATGACTTGAATGCAGCCAATATGGTGGCTGTGTGTGAAATCGGTACAGAAGAAACCCCAACATACGATAGGACTCCACCACCTGGATTCGCAGGTGAGCGACTGGGATTTGCGGATTTAGCT
>JBFRWC010000360.1:0-5159 GCA_051439365.1 Leptolyngbyaceae cyanobacterium | reverse complement strand
GCCGCTGGCGGGGTTCAGCCACGCAAATTAAATGGCAATCAGCTTAGTGAGGGGATTGCTGGGTTGGACACGGGTTTAAAAACGCTGATTTTCAAAGGTAGCGATCGCTCCCAAATCATCTATATCTATATCAAAGTCTGGATCTTCGTCCACAGGTTGATCCGATCCCAGGATAATTTCTGAGGTGGGAGGGGCGATCGCAGTCATTGGATCAATCGCAATTGGTGCATCATCTGGCCCACTATTTGGCAGATCATTAGCTAGCAATGTTCCATCCGGGGGCGGGCCAACCACCCAAGTAGACTGTTGTGCCATCTGGGTCAGGGTCCAGTAAAGTGAGCCTATTGTTGTGACAGCGATCAAACCATCGATCCAGTGATCCCGCATAGTTGGTAATATCCTTATATCCGTCCTATTATGTCCGCCGTAGTTCGTGGATGAATGCAGAGACAAAGCGCCTCCTTACATGCTCAAAGATACATGGTATCGAAGGGTGGGGGCAAAATCCTGAAGATGCCTGAGAGGGAGAGAGGCTATGGCTGTTGATTTATATGAACTGGATGCCATTCGCAATTACAAAAAGGCGATCGCGGCCCTGGAAGGCTACGCCGACAAGATTATTGATGACTTTTTAGAAGCACCAGAGGGACAAGCGTATATCCAAGCGAACCCCGATGAAGAAGAGTACGTGGGTGAGTGGTTTCTCTCGATCTTGACCCTCATCTACAAAAACGATGTTGTCACTCTGCCTCACATCACGCCTAGTATCCTCGAACCGATCCTGACTCAGACATTACCCTCTACTCTGCCCCCTGATGAGGCGGCGGATGCGGGGAATCTCATTCCTGAACTGATTGCGTTTTGGTCTTATCTGCAACGGGCTTATCGTTTGTCCACCGCCCCCGATATTATCCGCTGTTTGCGTTCGATTCAGCCCATTTTTAATGCCTTGGTCTTGGGGGGAGCCACCTCCAGTATCAAGCGATCGCCCAAATCCTCCGGATCACGACAACCCAGCATCAACCACAACCGCCTGGAAGACAAGCAAATGTCCAGCCTCGTCCGCTCTTTGGATGCATTGGGCGACATTGACATTGATGATATCGATGAGAATGACCTCAAAGATCTGGACGATTTTGATCTGGATGAGGACGACCTGATCGACAATGATACCGAGTCAAATCATCTGGATGATGAAGATCATGACCAATCGCACCACCATGCTCAATCCTCGGCCCTCTTGGATATGGATGTGGATCGAGGCATCACGCGGCCAACGAGCAAGGCCAACACTAATTCAAACTCTGCACCTACCCAAAAGATATCGGTACAATCTTCGGTTGCCTCCAATCCGATGTCACCCACTGCCGAACCTGCTCAACCTCATGGGACTCAACCGAATGAGAATGGGCGACAACTAGAAGGGACTGCTCTATCTGAAAACAAGATTGCCACACTTACTCAGCAAGTGATCACAGAAGATGGCCCCGGAGTCATCCTGCATGACTTTCAAGTGTTATTGGCGGCAGTGGGTGAACCAGGGATTGCGGTCAGTGGGAAAACTCAATTCCTTCCCATGAAAATACTAGCGGACCTCAACACCAAGATGCGTTATTCGGTCAAGCTGGATTTGAAACGACCCTTACAAAAAAATTATCCTAATATTCACGGGTTGTGCCTGCTCCTGAAGGCATCGGGACTGGGGTTTGTGGCTTCCAAAGGCAAGAAAAATACATTGCAGCTTCATCCAGAACTAGTCAACCAATGGACCCAATTCAATCCCACTGAACAGTACTTTACCCTGCTGAATGCTTGGATGATTCAAGCAACTCCAGCGATGATTGGAGAGCCAAATTATTCCCGCCCGGTGGGAGAAGACTGTTTACAGGCATGGTGCCGGTGTTTGCCCAACCCTGGACATCGAAGCCTATCTGGAGTTCCGGAGATCGAGCGATTGGGGCGTATGTCTGGATGGCACAATGTGGCGTTGCTGCATCTGTTTGGGTTGCTGAATGTGACGGATGCCACTCCGGCACCAGGACAGGGCTGGTGTGTGCAAGCGGTGGAGCGATCGCCCCTGGGAGATGCGGTGATGCAGGTGATCCAGGATTATTACTATCCAGACGATTTCAAGGCTTATGTACAAAGACCAGCCGCATCCAGCAGTACCCTCAATGACCTCCAAGCAAAATTTCAGCCCTACTTTCCAGAATGGCAACAGTGCTTGACCGTTGCCTCCGCCAGTGCAGTGGATGGGGTATACGTGTTTAAAGTCACGCTTCGTGAAGCGATCCGGTGGATTGCCATCTCTGGGGATCAGAGCCTGTTTGAGCTAAGCCAAACGATTTTAGATGCCGTCAACTTCGATCACGATCACCTGGATATGTTTCGGTATCGCTTACCCTCTGGGGGCTACGCTAAGGTCTTTCATCCTTACAGTCAGGAATCCCCTGCTTCTACTGACGTGTTGATTCGGGATCTGGGGTTATCTGCAGGCAGCACCCTCACCTACCTTTTTGATTTTGGGGATAATTGGCAGTTTGGTCTGGAAATTGAATCCATTGACGAGAGCGATCGCCGTTCCCATTACACCGAAGTCCTCCGAGCCGAGGGCATCGTCCCAGAACAATACCCAGAACCCTGCTAGTGAGTGCTCACCTAGCTTACGTAGGATGGGTTAGGCGGTAGCCGTAACCCATCGAGTAGATTCACGCCTCCCACGCCTTGACCCTGCTGTCATCCGAACTCAGATGTGATAAGTTATACCAGAAGTAACCAAACGATTGGATGAGATCAAAGTGAGTCAAGTTCGCCGCTGCATTTTGGTTTGCCAACATGATTCCTGTTGTCGCAACGGGGCTGAGGCCGTATTAGCAACCTTTCAGGCGGCAGCAACGGATGCGGTGATTGAGGGCAGTCCTTGCGCAGGACAGTGCAATGTGGGACCAACGGTGCGGGTGATGCCCGATGAAACCTGGTATTGTCGGGTTCAACCAGAGGATGTGGAGCAAATTCTTGAAGAACACATCAACCCTGAGGAAGGGCAACCTGTTAAGCGATTATTACATCCTCGCTTTCATCCCCAATTTTGGTAGGAGATCCGGAAACAAATGGGTAGGCTATTAGGGAACAATCTGATGATCGTTGGTGCATCTGCATTTTCCAAATCCTTCCTATTGCATTATTCCGAATCTAACTAAAATGACTATTGTTGGTGTAATCCTCCTGGTGGTGGCAATTGTTCTGTTTTTCGTGTACCGCAGCCAAACCAATAAAGCGTTCAATCTCCAATCAGCACAGCCGTCAACTGCAGCAGACTTGCAGACGATGGCCACCGCGATCGCCAACGACATTGGCCAGGGAAACTGGCGCGAGTATGTGAAGATGTGGGGTCAGATTGAGTGCGATCGCCCTCTCACCTCTCCGTTAAAACAAGCGACCTGTGTGGCCTACCAATCAACCGTCACTTGGGAATATGAGCAGACCCGGACCTACAAAGACGAAGACGGCAAGACCCAAACTAAAACGGAAAAGAAGCAAGAGACGATTTCGAGCGATCGCCAATCCATTCCCTTTTTCCTCAAAGATGATACTGGGACTATTCAGGTCAACCCTGATGAGGCTGACATGGACATGACCAGCGTGGTCAACGAGTTTCAACCGGAACAACCTAGGGGAGAGCTATTATCCTTTGGTGGCTTTTCCTTGGACGTGAGCCGCCATACGCGCCATTCCGATCGGCGCACCTTGGGATATCGTTATCAAGAGAAAATTTTGCCCCTAGAGCGCAATGCCTTGGTGGTGGGCACCGTATCCGATGCCACCAGTACTCTGGCCATTCAAAATCCCATTGATTCTAGCCAGAAATTTATCATTTCCCTAAAAAATGATGAAGCTCTGACAGCCAGTGCGAAACAATCTGCCCAGCAGGCTTTCTACGGGATGGTGGGATGTGGGATCGTTGGAGCTATTTTGCTGCTTCTAGGTTTGGTGGGTGGGTAGTGGGGTAGTGGGTAGTGGGTAGTGGGATGGTGGGTGGTGTATTGGGGTGTCGCATAGCGTGGGGATCGTGATGGCAAATTTGGATGATTGGTTGGAGATTGGTCGAATTGTGGCTCCTCAAGGGTTATCGGGGGAGGTACGGGTGTATCCGACTACTGATTTTCCAGAGCGGTTTTTGGAACCGGGGCAGCGGTGGATTTTGCGGCCTAAGGCGACGGAGCCGGAGCTAATTCAATTACTGGATGGTCGCTACATTGGGGGCAAGGGGCTGTATGTGTTGCAACTGGACGGGGTGCGGTATCGGGACCAAGCGGAACGGTTGCGGGATAGTTTGTTGTTGGTTCCGGTGAGCGATCGCCCCCACTTGGAAGAAGACGAGTATCACGTCATGGATTTGCTAGGTGTGCAAGTATTTCACCACGACACAGGAGAATTAATTGGCACGATCAAGGATGTGATTCCTGCTGGAAACGACCTGCTGGAGGTCGAGTTAGCCCCATCAGTCCCTGACTTAGAAGAGGAACCCCAAGGCTCAGAAGAGAACCAGGAAAATCGAGAACAACGAGACGCAACTTCTGCGGAATCATCCCAAGCTTTTCTGCGCCGCAAGGGACGACGGGCACTGGCCCGTAAAGCCAAGGCTAACGCCAGAGCTAAGAAACCCGTCACCGTGCTGATTCCCTTTGTTCCAGAGATTGTCCCCGTCGTGGATTTGGATGCCGGACGAATTGCGATCGCCCCTCCCCCTGGTTTATTAGAAGATTTACCGGAGCGATAGAGATTTTAGTACACCATCAGCACCCGCAAGTGAACTGCGGGCTACAGAGGAAAGTCCCTTCAGGACTTAGCGAAATCTCAGCGTTCCCAAAGGAGGCTGGGGTCAGAGAAACCGCAATTTCATTCACGGATACATAGAGGTTTCCAAAATGAGAAGTGCTACTGGTCAGGCTCAGTGATGGAAAAGTTGACTGTGTGTATTCTCCTTGAGAAGTTTCAGAAGAATTTCGGTATCCCTAAACTTACTGATTGATTAAGCTAGCAGTCAAGTTTGTTCATTGAAGGCTATCACAATCTAAGATCAGGGGAGATAAAGATGGCAACCATTCTGACGGCTGGGGATATTGCGATTATCGGCTTTAATTTTGATAATCCTGATG
>JBFRWC010000359.1:0-13884 GCA_051439365.1 Leptolyngbyaceae cyanobacterium | reverse complement strand
ATTTCATTCTGGCCTATGGTTAGCACCCGCACTCCATCCCTCAGCTTTGAAGACTACCTCAACTACGACGATGGCAGCGATCGCCACTACGAACTCGTCGATGGACAATTAATTCTGATGAATCCACCCAGACTTGAACATTTTCTCATTGTTGACTTTTTAGATACTGCGATCAAAGCAGAAATTCGACGGCTGTCCCTGCCCTGGCTCACGTTTCGGGAAGCTGGAGTTCGCACTGGGTATGCCAAATCCCGGTTAACCGATCTCTGTGTGGTGACACGAGAGCAAGCCCAAGAACTACTGGGACAATCTGCCGTGTTCCAAACTCCACCCCAACTTGTGGTGGAAGTAGTCAGCCCCGACTCCATCGCCCGTGACTATCGCTACAAACGCTCGGAATACGCCGCTGTCGATATTCCGGAATACTGGATTGTCGATCCACTAGAGTCTTGCCTGACGATTTTGCTTTGGGAAGAAGGCTGGTACGAAGAAGTGCAAATCAGGGACCAACAGCCCCTATCCTCCCGCATCTTTCCCGACCTAACCCTCACCACAGACCAAATCCTAGCCGCCAGCAACCTATAAACCAATGACACCAACGTAAAACTCCACCTCACCCCAAAATCTAAAATCCAAAATTCCATCACACACCCATGCCCACCACCATCCCCGTCAACTTACCCAAAACTCTACACGTCACCGATGATCAATTTATCGCCTTTGTCCAAGCAAATCCTGACCTCAAACTCGAACGCACCGCCACTGGAGAATTAATCGTCATCTCCCCCACCGGAAGCGAAAGCGGCAATCGTAACTCAGAGTTAACCACTGATGTCACCTTATGGAATCGTCAAACTCGACTAGGGAAGGTATTTGATTCCTCCACTGGATTTCGATTGCCTAACGGAGCAACGCGATCGCCCGATGTCGCCTGGGTCAAGCAGGAACGCTGGGAGTCCCTGACTCCTGAACAACGCCAAGGGTTTGCGCCCCTCTGCCCCGACTTTGTAATTGAGTTAATGTCTAAGACCGATGACGTGGCAACGCTGCGGGAAAAAATGCAGGAGTATATGGGCAATGGTTGTCAGCTAGGCTGGTTGATTATGCCCCAAACGCAAACAGTAGAAATTTATCGGCAGGGGCAAGCGTCTAAAACGGTCCCGTTTACCACCAAACTGTCAGGGGAAAACATCTTGCCAGGGTTTGAATTAGAGCTTCAGATAATATTTTCTAACTAATCGTTCATGTAGCAGGAGAATGAAAGTGGATACTTTCATCGAGCAAATTCAGCAGGGACAGGTGATGGTGATTGACAGTCGTGGTGGTGGTGGACTGTTTTTGCGAAAAGAACACCATATTGAGTTTGCGGGGCCAGGAGCAGCAGTGGGCGGCAACCTTGATCTGGATTGCTGGGATGCCTTACCCATCCGTAATCTTTTACTTTTGGAACCAGCTAACCATCAAGAACAACAAAACGCTCATAAAATCCGCCGACAGTGGATTCGCCTGACCTGTCAGATCGCTGAATGTAGTTCACCTGCAAAACGATTACAAATCATGTTGAACATGTTGAAACAGTTTGAAGCCTTCTTTGGTAGATTATCTGAAGAGCAAGTGGAAGTTATTAGGGCAATGCTGAACGACTTTGACTGACAACTGGCAAATTTGCGATCGCATTCTCAAGCTCCAAACCCCGTGGCTGAAGCTAATTGGCGAAAAGCTACTGGATACCAATGGCAACCTGCTGGACTACTGGCGGGTCGAAAAGGCCGATTCGGTAATCATCTTGCCCATTTATCGGCAACAGATGATTTTCCCCCGTTCCAGCTACCGTCCCGGTGTGGGCAAAGTGACCCTAGATTTCCCCGGTGGCCGCTGTCCGGCCTCGCAATCTCCTCAGGAAGCCGCGATCGCCATCCTCCAGCGCGAGTTAGGAATTGAGGAGACCGCTGTGACTCACTTAATGCCGCTCAATACCGAGGGTTGGGCGATCAATAGTTCCTTTTCTAACCAATTACTACACGGCTTTGTCGCCCAGCTTGCCCCCGACTATCCGTTAGACCCCGACTCAATCGAAGTCGCCTATGACCTGACCCCTGAAGGCATGGAGGAATTGAGCGATCGCCTCACCTGCCTACAATGCCGTATGGTATTGCGAGAATGGCAAGCCCAACGGTCCCACTGCCCCCACCTAGCTTAAGGTTGGTCATGGTGCATATGTGCTATGGTTGAATGACCGTCCCTGCTGCCACCAACGAAAACGCTAGCATTATGGTCTTCTTATTCAAAGAGCGCTACATTGACCTCCGCACCGATTTTGGGTTCAAACGGATCTTTGGCACCGAGGCCAATAAACAATTTACCATCGATTTTCTCAACAGCCTGTTGCCGCCCCATCACCAAATCCAAGATCTGACCTTCAAACAAACCGAAAACTTGGGATTGACCCCATTGGACCGTCGCGCTATTTTTGATGTGTTTTGTCAGGGTAACAACGGCGACCAATTTATCGTAGAAATGCAGCGAACTTCGCAAGCGTTTTACAAAGACCGGAGTCTATTTTATGCCAGCTTTCCTATTCAAGAGCATTCGACGCGGGGAGATTGGGACTATCAACTGACCCCTATCTACAGCGTTTCAGTCCTTAACTTTGTGATGAACCGCGATCCGGAGGACAATGACTTTCTCCACACCGTGACCCTTAAAGACCAGCACAACAAGTTATTCTACGATAAGTTAACGTTTATCTATGTTGAACTCCCCAAATTCAAAAAGACTCTCGAACAGATTCTATCTCCTGAAGATAAGTGGTTCTATCTGTTTCGGCACTTACCGGAGTTAACCCAACGGCCTCAACCTCTGGATGAGCCGATTTTTGATGACTTGTTTGAGATCGCAAAAATTGCGAATTTCTCTTCCGAAGAGCAAGATAGTTATCAAGCCGCCCTCAAAGCCTATCGTGATTTCACAAACGTGATGAATACTGCCATCCGAGAAGCAGAGGCCAAGGGGTCTGAACGGGGGATGAGAAGAGGTATGGAGCAAGGCATCGAGCAAGGCATCGAGCAGGGGGAGCGATCGCTCATTCTCCGTCAACTCTCCCGACGGCTGGGTGAGATTCCCCAATCTGTCCTAGCTCAACTGGCTGCGTTATCGTCAGCAGAATTGGAGGAGTTAGGGGAGGCGTTGTTGGGTTTTCAAGCGATCGCTGACCTAGAGCAGTGGTTGATCTATTCCCAAGAGCGGGAGCCGTAGGCCGATCCCTTGAACCGGACTCTCTGCTGGGGCTGCCCTGCAAGGCGTAGAGAAGCCCCAAACGCCTACACCTTGGCAGTAGTCGGCGACTCCTCTGATGAGGTGGAGCCAGGGTTTTCCTCCGATTCCAAGTCCGATGCTGTCATGGTAAACGGTAAATCATCGTTTCCAGTGATCAGGCGTACCCCCCGCTTCCGGGTGAAATAGTTCCACGCCCACTGGGTCATGACCAGCAATTTATTGTCAAATTCAATCAAGAAATAGATGTGAACAAAGACCCAAATAAACCAAGCAGGGAATCCCGACATCTTGGCCAATCCGAGATGGGCCACGGCGGCATGGCGGCCAATGACCGCCATGCTGCCGTAATCTTGACACTGGAATGGAGCCACCGATTTATTCGCCAGTTTCTTACGGATGGCTTGGCCTAGATACTCCCCTTGCTGCATCGCAACCGAGGCATTCCCAGGAAGGGGGCGATCGCCCTGATGACCATAGTGGGCCAAATCTCCTAGGACGTAGAAATTCGGGTAATCGGTCACACTTAAATCTGGCTCTACCATCACTCGCCCTGCCCGATCAAGTTCAGCCCCAGTTTTCTCAGCAATCACCTTACCCAACGGCGATGCCTGCATTCCTGCGGCCCACAGGACCGTCCCCGCTAGAATTTGCTCCTGTTGGTCCCCGCATTTAAGCGTTACCGTGTCACCGTCAATATTGGTCACCAAGGTGCTAGTCCGAACCGTTACCCCCAGCTTTTCCAGGGACTTCCGCGCTTCAACCGACAACTCAGGAGGATAGGGCGGCAACACCCGATCCATCCCTTCCAGCAATAGAATCTGAGTGTGGGAGGTATCAATCTGACGAAAATCGTCCTTGAGCGTGCCGTGGGCTAACTCGGCTAGGGCACCTGCCAGTTCTACGCCAGTGGGACCACCCCCCACCACCACAAAGGTCTGCAATGCCTGACGTCGCTGCGGATCGGTTTCCTTTTCTGCTGCCTCAAATGCCAAGAAAATCCGGCGGCGCATTTCCAGGGCATCCTCAACGGTTTTAATCCCCGGTGCAATCTCGGCCCAATGATCCTTCCCAAAGTAGTGGTGTTTCACCCCAGTGGCAACAATTAAACTGTCGTAGGTTAGCGTTTCCCCATCCTTTAGGGTGACATGCTGATGATCCGGGTCGAAGCCAACGACCTCACCCATTAGCACTTGGACATTGCGCTGTCCCCGCAAGACGGATCGCAGCGGCGAGGAAATATCGCCTGCTGATAACCCACCTGTTGCCACTTGGTAGAGAAGGGGCTGAAACAGGTGGAAGTTACGCTTGTCGATCAATGTCACCCGAACATTCTTGCCTTGGAGAGATTTGGCTGCATAAAGACCGCCAAATCCGCCACCAACGATCACGACATGATGGGGTTGTGTCCCTGAATAGAGCTGCGTCATAGATGATGAAGAGGTTGAGAGGTTAGCCGTCATAAATTTTTACTAAAGGCTTTACTAATCTTTATAAATAATCACCGTTATCATATCTTGATACTGCAAAAATGCACGACGCTGCCGCAGTGTCTTTACTTAAACTTTAGTACTTAAACTTTAGTATGGTTGACCGACGACTCGGCCCAAGCCGATCTGACGAGTTCTTGTACTATGGCAGTGCCTGAGATAAGACTGAATTTCGAGAACAAAACCGAAGCCTGAAGCAAGACTGAAAGTCCTGATACAGGACTATGAGGCAACACAGTATCACAGGGATCAAAATACTGCTGTATCAAAACAGTCTGCTTTTAGCTTAACGCTGGATACGGATGGTGACAGTCCCCTACGGCGATCGCCCTAGTTTCCAATTCTCAATCTTGGCAAACTGGACGTGAAAATTCTGGACACTAAAAATTCCGGACGCGAAAAGCCTGGGCTGTAAAAAGGAGTGTCTTGACAATTGTGTTTTCTGAGTGAACGAACGCTAGCAGCCTGAGTTGGTTGAAAACTGGCAGTGCCAATACTTGGTGACTGCCTTGCCCACTTGCCCTAGGCTCACACCGCTTCAATTTAAAATCATGACAATACCAAAACACTCACAGACCGATTGTGGCACCTGCAACAGACGATGGCTGCACTATCTCTTGCGTGCCCATAACTATCATAACCATGAGGGTTTTACCCTGACCGAACTGGTCGTCATTATTATGATTGTCGGGATTTTAGCGGCGATCGCCTTCCCCTCCATTGTGAGCCGTGCCCAACAAGCGCGAGAATCCGAAGCTCGCCTATATATCAACTCAGTCGGCAAGAGTCAGCAAGTTTACTATCTAGAACACGGTCGGTTCGCATCAAGTTGGCCCAAGTTAGGCATCGGTATTCCTGATATCACCAGTAACTATAGCTACCGCACCCAAGAGGATAATGATGCTGGATCAGGCAGTGTGGTGGCCTTAACGGAAGCAACCCAGTTAGTGCCCCAATTGCGATCTTTTTCTGGCCAGGTTTGGACGGGGGCGATGGGACAAATGGGTTTGACCACTTCAGTCCTCTGTGAGGGGGAAGTCGGGCAGTCTCCTCCTGTGATCGTCAACCATGAGTGTCCATAGAGGGGGCGATCGCGACGAAAAGCACTGGATGCGCCAATACTGGATGCGCCAATCTGGACACGCTCATACGGTGCCGCTGCCGAAGAAATTGGCCTCGTTATAATAAGGGAGATGTGCATGAGGCGAGGGTATGCAGATGCAAACGGATTTGAATGAGGTTTCCCGCCAGCTTGACAGTGACAGTGCTCGCGATCGCATGTTAGCCCTCGCTAGCTTGCGAGATGTGGCGGCTTCAGAGGCGGTGCCACTGATCAAGAAAGTGCTGCATGACATCAATGGTCCCATTCGGTCGATGGCGGTGTTTTCTCTGGGCATTAAAGTGACGGAGGAATGCTTCCCCATCTTGGTCGATCTCCTGCAAAATGACCCGGACTACGGCATCCGGGCTGATGCCGCTGGCGCTCTGGGTTACTTGGAAGATCCACGGGGCTTTGAACCCCTACACCATGCCTTTTACGAAGATACAGACTGGCTAGTGCGATTTAGTGCCGCTGTGGCCTTGGGCAATCTCAAAGATATGCGGGCCTATGATGCGCTGATCAAAGCGTTGGATAGTGAAGAGGTGGTGATTCAACAAGCGGCGATCGCGGCCCTCGGTGAAATTGGAGCCATAGATGCGGTGGATAAAATCCTCACCTTTGCTCAGGCTGAGGACTGGCTCATCCGACAACGACTGGCGGAGACGTTGGGTCGGTTGCCCACCCCCAAGAGTTTATCGGCCCTGAGATATCTGTCCAAAGATAGCAACAGTAATGTAGCTATGGCAGCAGCGATCGCCCTCAAAAACTACCCCACAACTGCCTAGCTCGTTTTTCACCATAAAAAACCCTCCATTCGTCAGAGTGGAGGGAAGTTCATATAGAGGGAAGTCAATCAGCACCAATCTGTAACCCTTACGATAGCGATACAGGCGCGACTACAGAACGTTCATCTGCCGCTGGGACATGGCCATTCATGGAGTACTCGCCATTGTGGTTCGAGCTATTATTGCTACCGTTTGCACCATTCCCATTGGGCGATGCCCGATGGGTCAGTTCAGCAAACTTACCGTGAACGTGGCCGTTGCCATTACGAGGCTGTAATACCCCATATCCGCCATGATTGCGTTCATAGATGACATTGATTTCATCCGTTTCGCTATTCCGGAACATGTAAAAATCGTGGTCAACCAGTTGCAATTGCTCTAGCGCTTCCTCTACAGACATAGGAGGCATGGCAAAATACTTCGTGCGCACAATTTCAGAGGGGAGTTCCGGTACCTGATCCTTGACCAAGGCTGGTTCTAAAGGTGGCACATCGGGGATGGTGGTCGTTTTGACACTGACATGCTCACGGGAGCGCCGTTTTTCCTTATACTTACGCAGTTGACGGGCAATCTTATTTGACACTAGGTCAATGCTGGCATACAAATTTTCGCTACTTTCTTCCGCCCGCACAACTGAGCCATTCACATAGATAGTAACCTCCGCTGTTTGTTTAGGATTTATCCGAGGGTTCCGGGCCACTGACAAATGAACATCTACCTCTGTCGTTAGGGATTGAAAATGGCTCACAGCCCGTTCAATCTTTTGGTTTACATACTCACGAATGGCATCGGTGATTTCTATATTCTTGCCCTGGATAACAAGCTTCATAAAGCCGCCTCCTAAAATTAATGTTGGCTTCTTTCTTACTTTTACCCTAACACTTTGTATTCTGGATAACACCGAGGTTTAAAATGCTTTGCATCTAGTGATAATTCTTGATGCTCTCTCAAGAGATTTTGAATTAATTTTGTGTCGAAATACTCTTGCGGTGGGTGTCAACCGTGGTTCGGGGGGGGAGTGGGGGAGTGGGGAGTGGGGGAGTGGGGAGTGGGGGAGTTAGGGAGTGGGGATCGGTGGTCTTTGATCTGGCAAAGTTAAAGTGGGGTGATGGTGATGGGTGAGGTGTTGGGATGGGGGCAGTGGGATCGAGGATGGTTGTATTGTCCGGGGAGAGTGCCGTTTGAGCAGGCGTGGGCGTGGCAGCGATCGCTCGTGGCCCAGCGACGACACAATTCTGACTTGGCAGATGTGTTGCTCTTGTTGGAACACCCTCCGGTGTATACCTTGGGGCAGGGGTCGAGTCTGGAGTTTCTGAAGCGTGATCCCAAGCAGATGAGGGCGGAGGTGTGCCGGATTGAGCGAGGAGGAGAGGTGACGTATCACTGTCCGGGACAAATTGTGGGCTATCCTATTCTCAATCTGCGACGCTATCGCCAGGATTTACATTGGTATTTGCGGCAGTTGGAAGCGGTGATCATTCAGGTATTGCAGGGCTATGGTGTCCGGGGTGAGCGGATTGAGGGACTGACGGGGGTATGGGTTGATGGCTACAAGGTGGCGGCGATTGGCATCAAGGTGAGTCGATGGATTACAATGCATGGATTTGCACTGAATGTTTGCCCAGATTTAGCAGGATTTCAGGATATTGTTCCTTGTGGTATCAGCGATCGCCCCGTGGGGAGCTTGCAGCAGTTTATCCCCGGCATCGAGTTGGCCGAGGTGTACGAGGCGGTGGCGATCGCTTTTTCCCAAGTGTTTCAACTGCATCTAATCCGGACGACTCACCCTCCAGATATTGGGCTTTGGTGGGGAGACTGAAGTACGATCAGGGCGACGTCTTCACTACCACGTTTGTCGAGGATGACACCCCCTAGCGTGCTGAGTTTTTATCCTAGTGATCGTTGAGGGGACTAGCACGAAGGAGGAATGAGCCTTGTTAAAATATGAGAAGAAGTTTTGCTAACTCTAAAGTTTTTCTAATTCTAAGATAAGGAGACAGCATGGATTGGAGTGCGGCTTTGCCCACCTTTGTGGTGACGTTGCGTGAAGGGGTGGAGGCCACCCTACTGGTGAGCATTGTGCTAGCCTACCTCAAAACCTCAGAAAATGACCGTCTCAATCCCTGGGTTTATGGTGGCATCGGCACAGGACTGGCGGCAAGTATTTTGGTAGGAGTCGGGTTGCAGGGGATTTTGGTGGCGTTGGAAGCTTCCACCTTGCCCTACGCTAAAGTGATCAATGAATTGTTGGAGGCGGGATTTGGCCTCGTGGCGATCGCTCTCCTCAGTTGGATGCTGATTTGGATGAGCCAGCAAGCCCGATCGCTCAAATCTGGGGTGGAAAGCGATTTGGAATCGATGCTGACCACGGGAAATGCGGGTTGGGGCGTATTTGGTCTTACCCTGATTGCGGTGTTGCGGGAAGGCTTCGAGACGGTGATTTTCATTGCCGCCAAGTTTCAGCAGGGATGGGCACCTGCGGCGGGAGCTTTGGCGGGAGTGTTGGGGGCGATCGCCATTGGTGTATTGATCTTCCAACTGGGTATCAAAATTAACTTGCGGCGCTTTTTTCTCGTGATGGGGTTGTTGCTGCTGCTGATTGTCTCCGGTCTAGTGGTGAGTGCGTTGCGTCATGCTGATGGAGCGGCGATCGCCTTTGCTCAGATCAATACGGATTGGGCTAGCTATTGTGCTAATCCTGAACAGGTCTGCTTCTTGGGACCACAGGTGTGGGATACCAGCGGGATCTTACCCGATCGCCAGTTCCCCGGTATTTTGCTCAAAGCCTTTTTTGGCTACACCCAAAAGCTGTATCTGGCCCAAGCTATTGGCTACGTGCTGTTCTTGGTTGGCATTGGTCGTCTGTATCTTCGGAGTCTGGCCCCGTCGAGCTAGTGAGAACGAGGAGCGGCGATCGCTGACGCAGGCATCCCGACCTCAAACTGACCAGTTTGCTCAGTTGGCTCGTCTCCAACTGAAGAAACAGACCCAGCGCTCTCCACCGTTGGATGGCTATCCAGGCAGTATCGCTGGCGGATGAACATTGCGAATTGATGCATCAGTTCAGGATTCCGCCACCCTTTTTCCGTTTCGGTTTCCATCAGCTTGAGGGCAGCTTCCGGTGACAAAGCTTGCTTATAAGGCCGTTCGCTCGTCAGCGCATCATAGATATCCAGCAGTTGAAAGACTTGGGCCAAAAACGGGATCTCATCGCCCACTAAGCCATCGGAATAGCCAGAACCATCCCAGCGCTCATGGTGATGACGGATCATCGGCAGCACTCCCTGCATGGTCCGCAGCGGTTTGCAGATCTCCTCGCCAATCAGCACATGGCGCTTCATCACCTCCCATTCTTGAGCAGTGAGCTTTCCCGTTTTTAGTAACACGTTGTCAGGAATTCCGATCTTCCCAATATCGTGGAGATAGGCCGCCCAAACTAAATTCCGGATGTCGGTACGAGAGAGGCCGAGAAACTGACCAAATTGTTGTCCCCATTGCACCAGCCGAGCACAATGGTCGCCTGTGTTGGGATCGCGGCATTCAATCGTGTTTGCAATGGAAAATAAAACTTGTTCGGCATGGTCTAGGTCTTCGTTCAGTCGCTTTTGGCGGATGAGGGATTTTACCCGTGCCGAGAGTTCGAGTTGGTCAAACGGTTTGGACAAAAAATCATCGCCCCCGGCTTCAATGGCGTTGAGACGCGATCGCCGGTCACTTAGGGCTGTGATAAAAACAATTGGAATGAGTCGAGTCTGTTCATCATTTTTTAAGCGACGGCAAATCTCCAAGCCATCGATCCCTGGTAGCATCACATCCAGCAACACGAGATCCGGGACCCCCGCTTCCACCATTTCTAAAGCACGTTCACCGCAGTCTGCCTCTAGGACTTCATAGCCTTCAAAACTAAGGAGCGCCACCGCTGTCATGCGGCTCGACACATGGTCATCAACGACCAATATCTTAAAGTCTTCAGGCTTGATGGCACCCATTGTGGTCTGAATCTGCATAATGATTGCGTGATAGAGAGCGGGGAACATGGCCCAATCCAGCAGGCACAGATAACGAAGGTTGATTTCCTGATAAGAACTATCAAATCTACGGTGCGTTCGCTAGCGCTAGCAGAATCCTACAGCGGTATATCCTTGCTCAAAAAACACCTAACTCACGTTTAAGTGCATCAACCTTTTCATCCTAGTCGTATGGCATCCCACTGATATTCCACGACTAAGATTGACCTGTATTCAGAGAATATCGTGTAGATGTTGACAACGCCGAGACAGCAAGAGGACAAGCGATCGAGTGGTCACCCTTATGGTAGCTCACCCCATATTATGACACGAAGTATTGCTAAAAATCGCTTAAAAACGACATAGTGGTTAACCCTATAAACTGAGGGGCCAAATTCAGTATCAGTTTGTTTGGCCTGGGGGCGGAGCATCCCGATAAAATAGGAATCTTATGAACACGGGGAAAAACGGATGCAGTTTATTGACCAGGCGGAAGTGATTGTCCAAGGAGGCGATGGCGGTGACGGGATTGTCGCATTCCGTCGCGAAAAATATGTCCCTACTGGCGGGCCAGCGGGTGGCAATGGCGGCAATGGTGGCTCAGTGATCTTACGGGCTGAGAAAGACCTGCAAACGCTGTTGGATTTTCGCTATGCCCATCGATTTCGGGCCAAAAATGGGTCGCGGGGCGGTCCCAAAAATCAAACGGGGGCCACAGGCGAAAACCGAGTGGTTGAGGTTCCCTGCGGCACTGTTGTCTATGATGCCGAGACCGGAGACCTGTTAGGCGATTTGGTGCAGCCTCGGCAGGAGTTATGCGTCGCTGAAGGCGGCAAGGGGGGGTTGGGCAATCGCCATTTTTTGAGCAACCGCAACCGCGCTCCAGAACAAGCGCTACCGGGGCTACCAGGGGAAGAACGGACCATTCGCTTGGAGCTAAAATTGCTGGCGGAAGTGGGCATTATTGGCTTGCCCAATGCGGGGAAATCAACCTTGATTTCTTCGCTATCGGCGGCTCGTCCCAAGGTAGCGGATTATCCCTTCACGACTCTGATCCCGAATTTAGGGGTGGTGCGGAAACCGACGGGAGACGGCACCGTCTTTGCGGATATTCCTGGGTTAATTGAGGGTGCCCATGCAGGCACGGGGTTGGGTCATGATTTTCTGCGCCACATTGAGCGGACGCGGTTGTTGTTGCATCTCATTGATGTGACGGCGGCTGATCCGTTGGCGGACTATCAGGTGATTCAAGCAGAACTCGCGGCCTATGGCCATGACTTGGCGACGCGGCCTCAGGTGGTGGCGTTGAACAAGGTGGATGCGATCGCCCAAGACACTGATTACCTCCACCTGATCCAAGAACAACTGGTAACCCTCACCCAAACCACCGTGTTCACCATCTCGGCTGTAGCCCGGTTAGGACTGGATGATCTGCTCCAAACCATTTGGACCCAGCTAGAAGTCGAAGTTGATGATCCCCCAGCGTCAGCACCCCTACCCCCTGCGGTGGCGATGTTAGAAACACCTCTGGAAAGCTAATGCTGTCAACATCTGTGCAGATTAGTGCAGTGGTCTTAATGGTGTCGGTCGGTTAATCATCAGGGCGATCGCCCTGATGATTAAAATAAAAGCCAACCAAAGAGCCAGATAATCAGATAGTCAGAATTAATACGGCACGATTCCTGCTGTTTCTGGGTCATACTGAAATTGGTCAAGCGTCCCTTGTCGCACTTTTTCGACCACTTGCTCAATCACGCCATAGGGCACCCAAAACCATTCTCTTGGTTTGACTGGATTGCCAAAACGGTCGGGTACCTCTATGTCTAGTCGGACATGATCGAAGAATTGGTGCAGGATGGCCTCTAGCCCTTTGGCGTTGATATTTGCCAGCTTGAAGGTGGCGACAATTTCCACGTCCGCCAAAAGGTAGGTGGCATCCTTCTTGGCATTGGCGATCCGCTTTTTGACATCGCCTGTTGTGACCCCAATCTTGTGAATCACCGATCGATTTGCGGCAATATATGGATCGTCTGATTTGCTCCTCAAGACGTAGATGTAACCCGTGGGCACATCATCGGCGGTGGCCTCTTGGGAGAACAATGGCCCCAGATCTGGGTTGGTGATGCGGCGACTCAGTTGATCTTTGTTGAGGGCACGCTGGAGCGATCGCAACAATAAATCACTTTCAGTGACATTGTCATAGATAACTCGAAGCCTACGGTCTTGCCGTCCGTAGGCGCTCCGGAAAGGTTTGCCCATGTCGGCCACCAGCACTTTATGGCCATCGAGGATGAACCAGTCTCCTTGATTTACAGCGGCATTATCCTGGTATTTCAGGGTTTGACGTGCCCCTGAATCTAGCTCTTGCTGAACTTGTTTGAAGAGGGGTTTAAACTGGGCAAAGTCTTTACAGGGAGTACGTTGAGCGATTTCCTCGGCGGCTTTGATTTCTTGGCGGGAACGCACATGGGTAAGCTGGGTAATGTCATCATCGGGGGGCGTATCAACGCCTAATGCTGCTAACAATTCATCGTCGCTGAGGTCTTCTTCTGGGATGGGGCTAACGTCTACGGCTGCATCCAGTAATCCTTTGGAGTCAAGGGGCTGGAGCAACGTTCGGCAGTCGTCTTGTTCGCGGAGGCGGTCTAGCCGCACGGCATAAAGGCGTTCAAAAATATCCCGGTCTTCGCCATGTTGGGGCAACCGATCATGTTCTTCGACAAACCGTTCAATTTCCTCGAAGCCAGCGATGATCCGTTCTTCTTTGGCAGAACGTTTGACAGTGGGGTTTGCTTCAACGTCAACCCCTAAATCTGCCAGCAAATTGAGGTCATCGTCAGTTATTTGATTGTTTTGTT
Organism: Leptolyngbyaceae cyanobacterium; assembly: GCA_051439365.1. Taxonomy (GTDB): domain Bacteria; phylum Cyanobacteriota; class Cyanobacteriia; order CAKZMO01; family CAKZMO01; genus JAAHGY01. Next base: position 369 of record JBFRWC010000359.1, on the reverse strand, counting down.
TAGCCATTTTGCTCCTCTCTCGCTTTGCGTTGCAGATAGGCAATGCCTTCTGCCATGCGGCGTTCCCACGGATCGGCGGCGGTCAGACTGGGAAGCCGACCTTTTTCCTGCTTGAAGCGCATGGCCCGTCTAGCCAATTCCCGTGCGTCTTCAAGGGTGAGAGTAATCCGTTTAGCCGCAATCACGGCGGCGACTTGTTTGAGCCGTTCCTCACTCATGGTCTTTGCGAGAATAGCATAGGCTTCGCCGAAGGGATTAATCCGATCGATCAGGTCCATGTCCAGTTCTGTCACTGATAGGGCAAACTGGCGAACGCCATCGATGAGGGCAGTATTTTTGGAAACTTCCCCGCTATCTTCTTGGGATGAG
>JBFRWC010000358.1:0-6222 GCA_051439365.1 Leptolyngbyaceae cyanobacterium | reverse complement strand
CAATAAGTCCCGAGTGTTTTTTCCTAATATGAGAGTTTGTTTTTCCAGAAATCTTGGAGTCTATGTCTTCCAATTTTGACAATTTCCACTCTTTCCTTTCCGACAAGAAGAACAAGATACTCGAAATTCTTTGTAAACCATCAATGACGAGCCTTTCCTGTGTCTTATAATCCAGACTGATACACATGCTGGGGATCGGGAGTTGCTTGACCAATGAATCAACGAACCGGGTCTGCATCGGATTTGACCACACAACATCTCTTTGGAAGTCCGGCTGTATGTTAAGCTGCCCTGCCTCATACATTCGCAACAAGTCAGCGCATGATCTAAGTTCGTTAAATGCCACTATATCTGACGGCGGGGTTTCATCAATATCATCCGTTTCCTGTAGTTGTTCTTCTAATTTTTCTAATTCCAAATCAATAGACATTTCATTATCCTGCAGTTTTATTGTTAAGTCACCCACCTGTTTATTAGAGAGAGCTATTTCTATCTAGTCAACTATGTGGGGGATTAGGCAGAAATAGCTCCCTCTAATCCTTCAATATAGGGCCAGTAGGTAGAAAATCGTCCGCCTAATCTACCTACTATGGGGGATTAGGCAAAGAAACCTCAGTATAATCCTGTCCTCAACTGAACAGATGGGCTGTGTAATATTTGTTTATCAGGCGTTGATGCAAAGTTACTATACCCAGTTATCTCACGCCCGCCCCAGAAAATTGCTTGACCAGGCGCGTGATGTTATTCGCCTCAAGCACTGCTCTCATCACACTGAGCAAACTTACGTGCCGTGGATTTAACTGTTACGGTATGTTCTACAACAAGCATCACCTCAGGTTGCGATCGCCCTCCCCACCCCTAACACCTAGACCGATCGCTCTCCCCCAAACAAGGATTATGGGCCAGATAATCATGGAGCCACTGACACCCTTGATTGATCAGTTGTTGCAGATTGGCGGTGGCATCGTCCGAGAGCAACAGCGAATCCTTGGCATCTAAGCCAAACTCGATGGAGGGCTGTTCTTGCTCAATCGGTAAATTCTGCGATACTGATTCTGGTTTTTTTTGCTCATCGGTAACTGATTCTTGCTCCAGATCAGTCAGTTGCCACCCTTTGACAATGCTGCTCTCCCCCACCGACAAAATTTGCTGCTGGGATGGCTGCCACGTGACCCCACAGATGCTGCCTAGGTGGCCCCGGAGGGTCTGGCAGAGTTGTCCGTCCCTGGTCCACACTCGCACGGTGCGATCGCTCCCAAAGGAGATCAAGTACTGACCATCGGGGCTAAAGCTGACTCCTTTCACCGTTGCTTGATGGCCCCGAATTGTCTGCACCCATGTCCCATCCGATCGCCAAAGTTTGATCAGCTTATCCGCTCCGCCTGTGACGATGTAATCCCCATCGGGGCTAAAGTTAACCGCTAACACCCTGGCACTGTGGGCATGGGGAATCTGCAAGGGGTCTCGGTGCTGAGTGTTAGGCGAGGCCAAATCCAGTGAACTGAGATTCAGGTGCCAAAGAAGAATAGATCGACCACTGGCTGCCACAATGCAGTGACCCTGGGGATGTAGGGCTACACTGGGAATTCGTGCCCGTGCGCCGTGGAAGGCTTGCAGGGAGTCGGGGAGCAGCGGTGCTTGATTGGGGGGACTATTGTCGCTGGAGGCAGTGGGGGTGAAACTCCTACCGGATTGGGGTTGGGCGATCGCCACCGACCACAGCCGCACAATCCGATCATTGCCAGCAGACACTAACCATTGGCCATCTTGACTGAAACGCACATCCCTAACCCCACCGTGGTGATGGGCAAAGGTTTGCAATAGGCTCCCATCCACCTGCCACAGTTTCACCGTGCCGTCATTGCTGGCAGAGGCCAACTGGAGACCATCGGGGCTAAAACACACCTGCCGCACCAAGTCATCATGTCCCTGAAAGGTCTTCAGCAGAGAACCATCCAGCTGCCATAGCTTTACCGTATGGTCTTCCCCCGCCGTGGCCAAACTGCCATCAGGGCTAAAGGCAACACCCAAAATTCGTCCCTGATGACCCTGCGAAACATGGAGGCCAATGCCATCCAGGTGCCACAGTCGGATCGTTTTGTCATCTCCCGTGGAGGCTAGCAACCGTCCGTTCGGGCTAAAACAGATGTCATACACCATCCCCTGATGGCCCCGAAAGGTCTGTACCACCTGACCCTCCTGATTGCACAGACGGACTCCGCCATCTTTTGCGGTAAACGCAATTAATTGTCCATCGGGACTCAGGCACACGCTAAACACTGCTGATTCAAACTGATAAATGGTCGTACCACGGGCGTGATGGGGAGCGGCACCCAATCCCCATAGCCGTCGCCAGAGCTTAACGCTACCATCGGCGCTGGCGGAAACCAGAGCTTGTCCGTCCGGATCATAGCGAATGCCGTAAACATGGCTGTGGTGGCCCTTGATTTCCCGCAGCAAGGTACCGTCCAAGCGCCAAATCCGGATTTTGCCGTCGTTGTGGCTGGAGGCCAGCATGTCTCCCTTGGGACTAAAGCTGAGATTATAGACATCTCCGCCTCGCCGCAGGGTGCGAAGACTGCCCCCCGCCGTATTCCACAGGCGAATGGAGCCATCGCCGCTGGCCGAGGCAAACATCGGTTCGCTGGGATGGAAGACGACCCCGTACACGGTATCACTGTGACCACTGAAGGTGCGAAGGGGAATGCCGCCCCGACTGCGCCAGAGTTTGATGGTTTTATCGGCACTACCGGAAATCAAAAAGCGACCATCGGGACTAAAGGCCACGCCAAATACCTGATCCCGATGGCCTTCACAGGTGGCGATCGCCTCCCCCGTCACCGCCCAAATCCGCACCGTATGATCCGCACTCCCCGATGCAATCAATTCGCCACTGGGATGAAAGGCCACCCCAAAGGTCTTCGCATCATGGCCTTCTAGGCGATTCACCTCTTTGACATGGCTGAGGGTATGGCGCAACCGATGAACCGTATCAGTCTCAAGCTGAGCTAAGGCATGGCCTAAGGGTGACTCCTCTGATTCTGCTTGACGGATCAGGCTGGCATAAGCCTGCTGAATTGTCATCAGCTTCTGGGCCGATTCTACCCCTTTCATCAAGGCATTGAGGTGGTCATGGGAGAGCAACAGTGCCCGTGCTAAGGCATTGAGAGCTTTCACTTCGGCCATTTCTGCCCGGACCCGCTCTTGGGCCTCGCGGCGGAGAGCTTGGTTTAATCGAGCCTTGGTCCAAGTCAGGGTTGTTTGTGCTTCAGTAAGAGAATTCAGCAAATTAGCATGGCGCTCGCCCCGAATAAACGGCACCAGATAATCATGCACCAATTGATAATAGCGGCTAGAGGATTCTGGAAACTCTACCACCATTCCCGCCCCCACCAGAATATCCAGCATCCACTCGATTTGCTCCGGGGTGGTGCCACAGTCATCCGCCAACTCCGTCAGGGTCCGCAGGGGGCGCAACTGCTGCTCATCCGTGAGGGAATAGAGCAAATATTCCGCCATTGGTTGATGTTCCGGACCACAATTTGTGACTGCCTCATCCAAATAGCGCCGCACAAGTTGCTCCATTGGTCCCTGACGCTCGTACTCTACCAGAGACGTAATTTCCTCCGTCTGCAACTGACTGCCCACAATCTGCAACTCAATTGGGCTGATCTCTCCGGTTTCAGCCGCTAAATCCGTCACCAATCGATCGATTAACTCATCATCCAACTGAAACGGGGTTTTCGCCGCCAACGTCCGAATCACCGTCGTCGCCCGTTGGGGCGAAAAATTACCGATGTGGTACAGCGTTTCACGGCTAAGAATGTCATTATTGATTACATCCAGATCTAAGCAACGAGTCATTTCCAGTAACCGATGTAAATAGTCCTCCCGAATCGAAATCATCAGATTCACAAACGGAATATCCAAGCAATCCTTAATGAACTGATAAAGCTGCTGGCGATCGCGCTGATCATTATAAGCAAAGAAAAACTCCTCAAACTGGTCAAACAGCAACACCGTCACCAGATTGTGACGCGACAGCCACCGCATCTGCGCCAGCACCCCCTCCCGCATCTGCGCCACCCCCTCCACCCCCTCGTAAGGGCAACGCCCCCGTGCTTGCCCTTGCTCCCGTGCTTGCCCTTGCTCCCGTGCTTGCTCCTGCTCCCGTGCTTGCCCCTGCTCCCGTGCTTGCCCCTGTTTGCCCACCTGCTCAAACTCCGGCACATACAACTCAAAATCGAGCGCCTGCTGTTGCTGAAATCGCCATAAACTTCCCTGCAACGACTGGAACACCCCCTGCTCCCATTCCGCATAGACCTGCTGAAAAATGGGAATAACCCAGCGATTGCTCACCAAATGTTGCTGTAGAATCGGCAACAATCCCGCCTCCAGAATCGAACTTTTCCCCACCCCCGACTGACCATGGATCACCGTGAGTCGATATTGCGTACTCGCAAGACGCTGCACCAGCCGCTCGATATCCTCCTGCCGTCCAGAGGATTGAAAATCTGAAGGCAACAGATCATCTGGGCGATCATCCGCCAATGAGTCCCGCAGATGAGTCGTGATTACTGGATTCGTAATTTGATGTTTGGGCTGGAGATGCCCCGCCCCCACAAATGCCCGAAAATTGTACTGATACTCCACCAACCGTCGCTGTTGCCGCAGTTTAAACGCCCTGGGATAATCTTTTTTCTCCTGAAAATAAATGCAGCGAAGTTGGTTCAAAATCCGAATATACAATTCAGGATCATACTCAACTTCCGTTTCCTGCCGAGCCATGTGCAAATTGTCGAGAGCCGCATCCACCTTGCCTAGCTTTAGATGTGCTTGAGCCAACGCCAGCAAATACCAACCCTGATGAAACGATCGCTCCCACTTCAAATTTACCCGCGTCCCCGAAGCCATCCCTGCCTCCGGATTCTCTAACTCTGCGGCCAGAATGGTCAGAGCCATTTCCGCCAGTTCCTTCGCTTGGGTCCACTGCTCACGAGCGATCGCCACCTCACTCAGAAAACTGTAGGCCCGTGCTAGCCGAAACTGATCGTGATACTGCTGTTGGAGATAGAGCGATCGCGTCGCCCATTGCTCCAGTTCATCCCATTGGGGCTGGGCATTATCCGATTGCTGATTTAGCCGTTGCAGCGTAAAGCACAAAACATTGATAAATCGGGCCTCGTAATCAGGCCGCTCCAATTGGACAAACGCATCAATGCACCGCCAGAAATGGGCCAGAGCCGTTTGATAGCAAAGATAATGTTCGGCCCGGTAGCGCTCCCCCCGCGCCACCCAAGCAATGCCGAGGTGATAGTATATACAGCCCTGCCGCTGTAAATCCCGCTCCGTATTCCAGAACTCTAAACTGGTCTCATAACAAGCGATCGCTCGTTGATACTGCACCAAAGCCTGATCTAAATCTCGCTGTTGAGCCGCCGTTTCATAGACTTCCCGGCCCTCCACAAAGGTCAGTGCCGCCGATAACGATGGAGAAATAGGATGTTGTCGCTGTTGCAAATCCTGCACCGCCGCCTCCAGTTCCCGACGACGATAGCGTCCCCCAAACAACCGGGAATTGGGCACAAACTGGCCTCCACCTGCCTGTAACAAATGGCTGAACAGAGCGCGATCGCCATCGTCTAATTCCCTGACGAGTTGCCTAGTGGACAGATGAAAATCCATCGTCGTTGCCCAGCTTTGAAAATCGGGAGCCAGCCGAATTAACTGCCGTAACACATCGTTGTTCACCCACAGCACCAACGGACAAGGAAACTGCTTGCGAAACTCGTCCCGCATCTGGTTGGTGACTTTGAGCAATCGGTCCAACCACTTCACCTGATTCAACCCAGACACCATGATGACATCAGGGGGATGGGGACAAATTTCCACCACTCGCTGAATGGGCGTAAACAAAGTTCGCTCCAGAGATTCCAGCGTAATGTGGAGAATTTGGTAAGAACTTTGGGCCTCAATTTCAGTGAGCAAATGATTCTGCAACTCCTGATAATTGCAGTGGGCTAGCGTTAGAGTGAAGTCTCCTTGGGACAGCCGAAAGGTCCGCAGTAGCCGTTGGAGGGACTGTTGATTATAGGCATCAGCGGCGGCAGTGGTGTCGAGGGGAAGCATGGGTTGGGGGAGTTCGGGGTTGGGGAGTTCGGGGTTGGGGGAGTGGGGAGGGAGGGAGTGGGGGAGTGAGGGAGTGGGGAGTGGGGAGTGGGG
>JBFRWC010000357.1:0-10511 GCA_051439365.1 Leptolyngbyaceae cyanobacterium | reverse complement strand
GTCCTGAGTTGTTTTCTTCATCCCCTGCCCCAACCAATCTTGGCTTAGGGGCAACTCCTACGACTTCCCCATCATCCAGCCTGCATGAAGCGATTCAGAATTTATCAAGCGAATCCTCCACCCGTTTGACAACGGATGCCGCTGGTCTAGAGGTTACGGAGGGAACCCCACTGGAGCAGTCCATGGAGGCACTCACCCCAAATGTGCTGCCCAGTCCCCAAACTTCTACGGCTGATGATGCCCTCGATCCAGCGATCGCTCCCCTGCTAGAAATTCAGACAGCTCCCCTCCCCGGCACAACAGGCTACACGCCTCCCCCCACCGTTGCCCAATTCAGTACACCGACCCCCTTGAGCGGTTCAACCATTTCAGTGCCTTCGATTCCCTCGGCAGCGGTCCCCGTCCCCCCCACAGGCAATGTCCCCACCAATCTACTACCCAGTACGGCTGCTGCACCCACTCAAGCACCGATCCAACCCACCTTCTCGGCCCCTGGACAAACCAGTTCCACCGTGCCCTCTCCGGTCTTTCCACCGACGATGCCACCGGAACCCCATGTTCCTTATAGCGGGGGCGGACGCAATGGTCAGATCAATACATTCGCGAATCCGTAACGTCAGGAATGCTGATTATAAAAATAGATAATAGGCTATGGTTCAACCCCTACTCGAGACCGAATCAAAACATCCCGCTGATGCGATCGCTGAACTAGACATCAGCCATCTCACGATCGAGGACGAGACCCCTGTGGATAACTTTCAATCCGCACAGCAGCAGCGCCTCCTGGTTGACTGCCTGTGTAGCAACGACATTCTACCGCTACCCTTTATCGCAGAAGCAAATGTTGGGCTGTTCTACCAGATCAAGGGCGATCCTGTTGTTCCAGATATGCTACTGAGCTTGGATGTACAACGGGCGGACGATTTAAGTGAACGGCGCGATCGCGCTTACTTTGTCTGGGAGTTGGGCAAAGTACCAGATGTCTGTATCGAAATCGTCTCTAATCGGGAAGGCGACGAAGTTGCCCTCAGCAGCCGCTCTAAAAACAAGGGCAAACGCAAAAGTAAAAAAGATATCTATGCCCAAATCGGTGTCCCGTACTACGCGGTGTACGATCCCTTATGCCAGATCCAAGACCAACCCAATATGAATGGGGCCTTGCTGCGTATTTGGAGCTTGGTATCGGGGCGATATGTGGAACTGAGTCCAACTTCAGGCATCCAAACCCTGGGAGAAGCCACATTGTTGGACACCCTTGGGATTGGCCTCACCCTATGGGAGGGACCGTTTGAGGAAACGATTCCCCGCCAATGGCTACGCTGGTGTGATGCTCAAGGGAAAGTCCTGCCAACTGGGGCAGAAGGCAAGGCGCTTGAGCGACAACGAGCTGACTCTGAGCAACAACGAGCTGACTCTGAGCAACAACGGGCTGACTCTGAGCAACAACAAGCCGACTTGGAGCGGCAACGGGCCGAGCGATTGGCTGAACGGCTGCGGCAGTTGGGAGTAGACCCGGATGAGGTGTGATTGGTCTGCAAGCTCTTGAGTTCCCCGGTTTCTTCAAGAAATCGGGGAACTCTTGGTTTAGGGGCTAGGCGATGCGTAGGCATCAAGGGGAAGGCAGGCACAGACAAGATTGCGATCGCCAAAAGCATCGTCAATCCGCCCCACCGCAGGCCAGAACTTGTTGGCACGGGTCCACTCAGAGGGATAGGCAGCTTGCTGGCGGGAATAGGGCCGCTCCCAATCATCGCTAATCAAACACTGGGCCGTATGGGGCGCGTGCTTGAGAAGATTATTCCCTCGATCAGCCTTACCCATTTCGATTTGCCGGATTTCTTCCCGGATGGCAATCATGGCATCACAGAACCGATCCAGTTCCGCTTTCGACTCACTTTCCGTCGGCTCCACCATCATCGTGCCAATCACGGGCCAGGACATCGTAGGCGGATGGAAGCCATAGTCAATCAGGCGTTTGGCAATATCCGTCACCTCAATCCCTGCGGACTTTTTGAAGGGACGAGTATCAATAATGCACTCGTGGGCAATCCAGCCATGGCTGCCCTTATACAAGGTGTTGTAGTGCCCTTCTAGCCGCTTGGCAATGTAGTTGGCATTGAGAATTGCCACCTTGGTCGCGTGGGCCAACCCCTTTGGCCCCATCATAGCGATGTACATCCAGGAAATCGGCAGAATGCTGCTGCTCCCCCAGGGCGCAGCGGAGATGGGACCGATGGCGCGTTCATCGCCCAATTTCACTACGGGATGCCCTGGCAGGAAAGGCACGAGGTGGGATTGGACCCCAATGGGGCCAACACCAGGACCGCCTCCGCCGTGGGGAATACAGAAGGTCTTGTGCAAGTTCAGGTGGCACACATCCGCACCAAAATCAGCGGGACGACAGAGACCGACTTGGGCGTTCATATTGGCTCCGTCCATGTAGACCTGCCCCCCATGGCTATGGACGATATCGCAAATCTCGCGGATGCCTTCTTCAAAGACCCCGTGAGTAGACGGATAGGTCACCATCAGGGCCGCCAGATTTTCCTGGTGCTTTTCAGCCTTGGCATTGAGATCGGCGATGTCAATGTTGCCGTCTTTGTCGCACTTGGTCACGACCACTTTCATTCCTGCCATTACGGCGCTGGCAGGGTTGGTGCCGTGGGCCGAATCAGGAATCAGGCAAACATTGCGGTGGGTGTCACCTCGGTCGTGGTGGTATTGACGGATCACCAATAGTCCGGCGTACTCACCTTGTGAACCCGCGTTGGGCTGAAGAGAAATTCCGGCAAAGCCAGTGATTTCTTCCAACATGGTTTCCAGGGAGCGGAATAATTCTTGGTAACCCTGGGTTTGGGCCAGCGGCGCAAACGGATGAATGTGTGCCAGTTCCGGCCAGGTGACAGGAATCATTTCCGCTGTGGCGTTGAGCTTCATGGTGCATGATCCCAGGGGAATCATAGCGGTGGTCAACGACAAATCTTTGCTCTGGAGGCGGTGAATGTACCGCAGTAGCTCGGTTTCAGAGTGGTAGCTGCTGAAGATGGGGTGGGTGAGGGAGGGGGTGTTGCGTTGGAGGGTGGGTGGGATGGGGGGGGGGGAGTTAGGAAGTGGGGGAGTGGGGGAGTGGGGGAGTTGAAAGAGGGCGGTGAGGGTGGTGAGGTCGGTGGCGGTGGTGGTTTCGTCGAGGGCGATGGTGAGGGTGGTGGGGGTGAGTTGGCGCAGGTTGATGCCTTGGGCGATCGCTCTCTCCATTACTTCTTTAGCGCCCACTTCGTCCAATTCGACTTTTACTGTGTCAAAGAAGGGTTGACGACCAATGACATAACCCTGGTTGGCTAACTTGGAGGCGAGGGTTTCCGCCAGAGTGTGGACGCGGGTGGCGATCGCCTTCAACCCCTCAGGACCGTGATACACCGCGTACATACTAGCCATCACCGCCAACAACACCTGAGCCGTACAAATATTACTGGTGGCCTTGTCTCGGCGGATGTGCTGTTCCCGTGTTTGCAGCGCCAGCCGCATCGCTGGATTGCCGGATACATCTTTGGACACACCGATCAGGCGACCGGGAATTTGCCGCTTGTAGGCCATCTTGGTGGCGAAGTAGGCCGCATGGGGACCACCGTAGCCCATTGGCACCCCGAACCGCTGACTGCTGCCCACGGCAATATCTGCGCCAAATTCTCCCGGTGGGGTGAGCAGAGTGAGGGCTAACAAATCTGCCGCTACGGTAACGAGGGCACCGACTTCATGGGCGCGGCTGGCGATCGCCCCATAATCATAGATGGCCCCGTCGGTGGCGGGGTATTGCAACAGAATGCCGAAAAAGCTATCGTCTAGCTCAATGGTCTGGTGATCGCCCACGACAATCTCAATGCCCAAGGGCAGGGCGCGAGTTTCCACCACTGCAATGGTTTGAGGATGGCACGCGGCAGAGACAAAAAACTTGTTGGCCTTGGTTTTGCAGACCCCGTAGCTAAGAGTCATGGCCTCGGCAGCGGCGGTGCCTTCATCCAAAAGGGAGGCATTGGCCAAATCCAATCCCGTCAGGTCTGTCACCATTGTTTGGAAATTGAGCAGGGCTTCCAGGCGACCCTGGGCAATTTCGGGCTGGTAAGGGGTGTATTGGGTGTACCAACCGGGGTTCTCCAGAATGTTGCGCTGGATCACAGGCGGGGTGATGCAGTTGTAATAGCCCATGCCAATGTAGGAGCGGCAGACTTGGTTTTTGGTGGCGATCGCTTTCATCGCCACCAACCCGTCCTGCTCACTTTGTCCCGTGGCCAGATCGAGACTTTGGGGCAAGCGAATCCCAGCAGGCACAGTCTGAGTCATCAAGTCGTCTAGATGCGGGATGTCTAACACCGCCAGCATTTGCTCAATCTCGTCGGATGTGGGGCCAATGTGACGCTCGACAAAGGGGGAAGAGGCCACACTAGATGCGACCTGCTCTCCATTCACCCCATTGGCTCCCACGACTGGATCAGGGGGAGAGGTGGCAACAGAAGTTGAAGATGGGTTCAGAGACGGGGAAGAAGATAATTGAGATGACATACAGGACTGATTAGGTACGACAAATGAGAGCAGCCAGATCGATCAAAGTCTCCTACTGGTTCAGAAGGACTGACCCAGATGAGTCGAATATCGGTAGCAATTGTGCCGTCGAGGAAAGGGCGATCGCATCCAGACTTTCTATACAGTGTGCAACAGATTTACGTAATACGCTGCAACACTCTCACACAATACTATACGAACGACGGGATAAACAGATGTTCCAAAAGGAGGGCGATCGCCACTCTAACGCACCCGATCGCCCTCTTGTCCCACTCAGTCCCGCAGCCTCGAACAACCAATCAACCGAAAGTTTGGCAACGTCTCCCTATGCCAATAGGAAAACATTGCCAAACATCTCAAAGATGAACCTTGGAACGATGAACCGTCGGTGACAATGGTTCATCGTTCTCCCCTGTACTTAATCATCCTCCCCTGAGCTTAATCATCATCACTTTCCTCATCATCCCCTTCAACTTTCTGGCTGTAGTCCTCCGAGGATAAGGCATCATCTAACTCAGACGGATCGCCAATTTTAACTTTAATCATCCACCCTTCTTCGTAGGGATCTTCCCCTAGCTTTTCGGGGGCATCCACTAGAGCGTCGTTGCGAGCAATCACCTCACCTGAGACGGGAGACACCAAATCTTCCACGGCTTTCACCGACTCAACTGTCCCAAATTGCTCTTGTTTATTGACCTGCTCCCCAACATCTGGCAGTTCCAAAAAAACAATGTCACCCAATTCATCAACGGCATAGGCGGTAATACCAACGGTGACGGTATCACCATCCAGCAAAGCATACTCATGGGTGTCGAAATAACTCAGGTTGTCGGGATAGTCCAAAGCCATTGATGACCTCTCGATACGTTCTTAAATCAGGCTGTGTAAAATAGTCACCTCAAACGTTACCGCAAAAGGGGTCGCAAGAGATGGGGTAGGAACAAAAATCATAATCTTTTTTAGTGTTTAGGATTGAATCAAGCGCTAGGGCCGATAAACTAGCCGATAAACTAAATTACTCCCGTTGCCAATAGGACAAAGCGCAGGAGAAATATGGCCGCTAAAATCCATACGGCAACACTCACTTCATGGAATTTCCCCTGGAAAGCTTTGATCAAGGGATAGCTAATAAACCCAACAGCTAGCCCTTCAGCAATGGAAAAGCTGAGGGGCATGATCAAAATGGTGAGGAAGCAGGGAATGGATTCAGCCGGATCGGACCAGTTAATTCCCGTGACGCTACCTGCCATCAACACGCCTACAATTACGAGGGTAGGAGCCGTGGCAAAGCCCGGAACCGCTGAAATCAGTGGGATAAAGAAAATGGCGAGGGCAAATAGGGCCGCAGCAACCAGAGCGGCAAAACCCGATCGCCCCCCTTCCGATACTCCCGCCGCCGATTCGATGTAAGTGGTCACAGTAGAAGTCCCCAGCACAGCCCCCAAGGTTGTCCCCACAGCATCTGCCATCAGTGCTTGGTTGGCTCTAGGTAGTTCACCGTTGTCATCAATCATGTTGGCTTGCACCCCCACCCCAGCCAGAGTGCCAATGGTGTCAAACAAGTCCACAAACAAAAACACAAACAGGACCGCCAACAAATCTAAAATATTAGCCGCGCCAATACCCCCCAATCCGACAAAGGCTTGGCCGACTAAATCGACCGGAAAGGCGGGCCACTCTACAATTCCCTTGGGCCAAGGGGCCACCCCCAAAATCCAGCCCAACCCAGAAGTCGCCAAAATGCCCCACAATAGCCCCCCTTTGATCCGACGAGCAACGAAGGCTGCGGTAATCACAATGCCAAATAAGGCCATGAGGGTGGGAGGCTGACCTAAATCGCCCAAGCTGGTTTTAGTCGCGGGATTGGCGACAATGATGCCTGCACCACCCACAGTCGGATCACCCGATAGGCCGATGTAGGCGATAAACAACCCAATTCCAACAGCGGTGGCTCGTTTGAGGCAGGCGGGAATGGCGGTGATGATGGCTGCCCGCAAGTTAGAAAGGGTAAGGAGAATAAAAATAATCCCTTCAATAAAAATAAGGCCCAAGGCTAAGCGCCAGTCAATCCCTAGACCGATGACTACGGAAATCGCAAAGAAGGCGTTGAGTCCCATGCCGGGAGCGAGGGCAAAGGGATAGTTGGCCAACAGGCCCATGACGGCAGTGGCGATCGCCGCCGATATTGCCGTGGCGATCACTAATTCCCCCAATAAATCTCCGGCCTGGTCTAGAAAAATGGCCTCTGACAAAATCCCAGGATTTACGACCAAAATATAAGCCATTGTGAAAAAGGTCGTGATCCCGGCAATCACTTCTGTCCGGAAATTAGTACCCAGTTCCTGGAAGCGAAAATAGCGGGCGATCGCCCCTTCTTTCTGCGGTGGGGGCGTGGGTTCCACTGTGGTTGGTTGGTTCATAGATTTGAGAACAGGTTGATATTGACAACATCTGACATGCTCTCGTACTCCTTGGCAAAAAATAGTATTGGGGTTTACGCTCCCCCAGACAGTGACTCATGAACCTAGAATCGTCTGAGGCACCCCTCCGCCACTAGTCCCCAACTCTGATAGGCTAGAAACGCTTCCGTCAGCTATGTTGTCCCCCTTGGATAACAGGCAAGAGAACGCAGAAGATTGAACAACCCGCCCTACCCGTTGGGCCAGTTTTTTGGCTTGTTGCCCCCGAACTAAAGATTGATGGTTTTAAATGCGTCTTACGATATCTTTCAAATATCTGATAACAGGGCCAATTGCACCCAATTACGCCAAAATAAGTGGGGACTCGTTCTCTCAAGGTCAGAGTCATGTCCATAGCAGTCGCCTGACCCTTGTCGTCGGCAGAACCAGCCGCTCGCGCTAGTCCTGCTTCTGTTGGATATCTTGCCCGTTTGTTTTCCCAACCATTGCTATAGATTATCCTCTTATGCAGTCTGTTCATCAAACATTGCTTACCCTCAGTCTTGGTGCGGCCATCATTTTGGGAGCGACCGACTCGTCGTCCGCGCAAGTTCGTCTTTCCGATCGCCCCGATCCGGCAGAGGACCATCCCGCCTATCCCGCATTGCCCAATTCTACGGCAGTCTCAGTGTCTGCTATGTCACGATCGACCATATCCATGATGGCGAGTCCAGAGGTCATTCTTGATGCGGTGTCGTCGAACAACTATTCGGTGACATGGTCCAATGCCGCAACCGTCCCATTGCTGGCCCCCAATTCTGCATCACTCTTACCCACAACGACACCAGGCCAGTTTCTGAGCTTAGCGGCGGTAGAGACAGAAATGGAGACAGCGGTGGAGACAGCGGTGGAGACGGAACAACCCAGCGCCCAGCTTGCTGAACCCGCCACTGACGAGGCTGCTGCACCCCCTGAGCATGGGATGGGAGCAGCGGAACCCAGTGTGGAAGCGAATGAAACCTCAGTGTCACCTAGCCTTGATGCCTCAGATCCATTAGAGTTTTCTGCTGATGCATCCTCTCCCAATCTTGAGGATAGTCCTGATAGTGAAGTGGAAGGGCAAGGGGAAGTCGATGTCACACCGAGCACTGAAGCACCCAGCGTGGAAGTTGATATTTTAGTCCCTAGTGGTGCGATTGACGTTGAGCTAGACTCTGCCCTGATTGACATTCCTGATTATCTCCTGTCTCCGTCTAACCCTCTATTTGTACCGATTAACCCTGAAACTGTTGAAAGAATAGGAACTCAACCCATTTCACTGGAGCAAGCCTTGGAAGTGGCTCGCCGTAATAGCCGCGAACTACAATCAGCGGTTCAAACTCTAGAACAGAGCCAGCAGGCGCTTCGGGAAGCCAGAGCCGCCTACTTGCCAACGGTGACGGCGACGAGTCAGTTGGTGCATCGCGATCGCGACATTTCGGCTGAATCTGGGGCCAATTCCCTGGCGGGTCAGCCCACAGTTGACACCACCTTAAATTTGGATTTAACGGTCAACTATGATATTTTTACCTCTGGTTTTCGGGTTGCCTCGGTTCGGGCCGCAGAAAATAACGTGCGATTGCAGGAACTCCAGGTCGAAGTGGTGCAAGAAGACCTGCGCCTTAATATCTCCAACGCCTATTACGATTTGCAAGATACTGACGAACGAGTGCGTATTGCCCAGGGTACCGTAGAGCAGTCCCTCAGAAGTGTGAGAGACGCATCAGCCAGGGAAGAGGCGGGTGTGGGGACACGGTTTGACCTGTTGCAAGCTCAGGTCCAGTTGGCCAATGATGAGCAAGACTTGGTGAATAGTATTAGAAATCAGAGCGTGGCTCGTCGTGCCTTAGCGGATGCACTAAGTTTACCGCCTGGAATTGATCTGGCAGCCTCTGATCCGGTTGAAGTGGCCGGGGGGTGGGCGCTTCCCCTGGAAGCCTCCCTATTATTGGCCTATCGGAATCGGGCCGAATTAGAGCAGCAGCTTGTGCAACGGGAATTGAATCAGGCACAGGCACGGGCCGCTTTGGCTAACCGCTGGCCCCAGCTATCTGCCTTTGCATCCTATGATATGAATGATTTGTTGGATGTCACTCGAGGGACTTCTGACTTTGAAGATTTGTCGGTGGGTCTCCAGTTGAGCTGGACGTTGTATAACGGCGGAGCCACTAGAGCGGCGGCTCGTCAGGAAGCGATCGCCGCCGAAGTTGATGAAACCACCTTTGCCGACACTCGTGAGCAAATTCGGTTTGAAGTAGAGCAGCAAATTCTCAGCCTCGAAGCGAACTTCAAAAATATTCAAACCGCTGGACAATCTGTGGACCTAGCCAAAGAGTCGTTGCGTCTGGCCCGCCTCCGGTTCAGTGCCGGAGTTGGGATTCAGTCTGACGTGTTAGAAGCTCAAACCCAGCTTAGTGAGGCCGAAGGTAACTTAGTTTCAGCCGTTTTGGACTACAATCGAGCGCTGATTGCGCTTCAGCGGGCTGTCAGTAATTGGCCCGATAACAACCTTTCGGCAGACCCCATCCGAGAACCTCTAACCATTCGTGACTAACTCTCAATCGTCAGCCTCTAGCTTGCCCTCATATTTAGTTTGTCCTCACATTCCTTCACGTTAACTGGAGTGCCTGGGCCATGTTTAGGGGCGCTGCTGCATTGCGGGATGCATTAGGCAGGAGACAGGGTGGCTCTGGGAGGGAGGGGAGCGTTCCCAAACCGAAGATAGTGAATTAACAGCCGAATAGAATGCTTCAGCATTTCTACGCACTTTGAGTAGCACAGCGTTTTGCACGTTAACCGAGCTAGATAAGCTGATAGATATTTAAGCACAATGGGTCAAGGCTGCTGTGGGCAAAATCGGTATGAGAAAACCTACTGCTTCATCTTGAGCCAGCCAAAGATTTGGGTAGCGGTTAATTCAATCGGTAGCGCTGCAATGACGGGCACTAGCTCATCACCACTGACCAGCTCCGGTAGCTGTTGTGGCTGCAAAATCATGATGGAACGGTCATCTGGATCAAGTAGCCAACCGATCTGACAGCCGTGTTTGATGCAGTGCAAAATATTTCCTGTCACTCGGTTAGCACTCTGGTCTGGGGACAGGATTTCAATCACCCAATCGGGGGAAACCACAACATCATCAAGGGGTTCTCCATCTGCATCAAATTCAATGTTTCGCCACAGGAAAACAGAAATATCGGGAATGATTGAACGTCCCCCAAATGTACACCGAAGTTCTGGAAAAGCGTAGGCAAGCTGATCAGTTTCAGTTACTCCATTAATCGTCTCGGTTAACTTACTTTGCAACCTAGAATGACGAGTTTTGGGCATGGGCTTCTGGATAATTTGACCGTTAATGTACTCACTTGCAGGTTCCGTTTCAGGTAGGATCAGAAATGCGTCTAAGGTTAACGGTCCTGTGTTGCTTACTACCATGGGCATTCACTGCAATGAACGTTTGCACTGATTATATCGCTTGCTAGTGGGGAGGTGGTATTTCCAGAGGAGTGTTGGTGG
>JBFRWC010000356.1:0-12268 GCA_051439365.1 Leptolyngbyaceae cyanobacterium | reverse complement strand
CGTGGGCTCGGAGATGTGTATCAGAGACAGCACTCACCCACCCACTCACCCACTTACCCACCCACCTAACCACCCACCAACCCCAGTGCCGCTCGCTGTAAGGCCAAAAGATCTTTGATCCCGGCTTCGGCGTAATCGAGCATCTGGTTCATTTGTTGTCGACTAAAGCTTTTGTCTTCGGCAGTACCCTGAATTTCAATGATATCTAATGCGTCGTTCAGCACAACGTTAAGATCGACATCGGCGGAACTGTCTTCGATGTAGTTGAGGTCCAACAATGGCTGACTGCCGCACATGCCCACTGAGATCGCTGCGACTTGGTGGGTGAGGGGGGATTGGTCTAATTCGCCAGATTCGAGGAGGGTGGCGATCGCATCATGCAGCGCTACATACCCCCCCGTAATCGCTGTGGTTCGAGTTCCGGCATCCGCTTGCAGCACGTCAGCATCCACAATCAACGTCCGCTCCCCCAATCGCTTAAAATCCATCACCGCTCGGAGACTCCGACCAATCAACCGCTGAATTTCCTGAGTCCGGCCCGATAGCTTCATCAGCTCACGGGGTTTGCGCTGGTGGGTGGCACTGGGCAACATCCGATATTCGGCAGTGAGCCAGCCCCGGCCACTATCGATTAAAAATGGCGGCACCCCTGGTTGCACCGTAACACTACATAATACTTTCGTATTGCCACAACTGGCCAACACTGATCCGGCTGCATACTTAGTGTAATGTCGTTCAAACTGCACTGGTCGGAGTTCGTTGGGTTGCCGCCCATCCGCTCGTTGTCCACCCATGGCATTGCCTCACGGAAAGAATAACAGAGGTCCATACCATTTACCGATAAAGCCCCCCGATAAAAACCTCACTCACCATACAGCAAGTCTGTTGCAGATGCCAAACTTTCAGCTTTAGGACGGCAGGCTCAGTATAGCGGCCACATTGGCCAAGACATTTTTATGGGGCTGTCGTGCCTCACAAATAATGTCTCTGGCATAACTAAGTGTCTACAACCATATCAATAGAAACGAAGGGTTAGGATACATGCTGAGTACCCTAACTCTTCATTGATTAAGCATGTTACTAAGCTATGCAACCTCAAGACGAAGCCTATATGAGGATGCTACCAGGGCCAAGGTCAGTGTCACCGTTAACGGTACCGCCAAGAAAAATGATATTTTGCTCATCTGCGATTAAATTGCCTTCGACGTTAGCACCAACGCCAATGAAGTTGCCATCATCAATTGTGACATCACCGCTAACAGTGTCAAAAACAATAAAGTCATTATTATCATCAGCAACTAGGCTACCTTCGATACCACCAAAATCTCCTATATTACCGTTGCCAACGGTTAGATCATCTTCAACAAAACCTCCAACTACGATGCCGTTACCATCATCCAGCGTGACCTCATCGACATCGGTTCCTACCTCGATGAGGTTGCGATCATCAGCAGTGAGATCGTCAAAAATCTCATCCTCTACAGTGAGGAGGTTATCATCATCCAGTTCGACCGCATCGTAGATGTCATCGAACACCATGATGTCGTTGCGATCGTCAACAGTGAGAGCACCTTCGATATCCTCACCGACAACCAGAATATTCCCATCACCCAGAGTGACATCTTCATCAATATCTTCTACCACCAGGATATCGTTGCGATCATCAGCAGTGAGATTACCCTCGATATCATCTATTACAGTCAGAATATTACCAGTCCCGAGAGTGGCATTCTCTTCGACATCTTCCAAAACTAGGATGTCATTGCCGTTACCAACCGTTAGATCTCCGAAAATATCATCCTCTACTGTAATGATGTTGTTATCGCCAGCAACGACATCCCCTTCGACATCGTCACCAAGGACATCCACAACATTCCTATCACCAAGGGTGAGATTTCCAGTGTTATCCCGATCCTGACCGAATCCGATATCTTGCTCTATCTCTTCATTTACCGTGATGGTGTTGCGATCGTCGGCAGTGACAGAACCGTAGACTTCTTTCACGACAAAGGTGTTGTCATCATCAATCTCGACATCGCCATAGACGGTACGGGCGACCTCAATATCATTGCGATCGTCGGCAGTAATATCACCAACAACCCTATTGACAGAGACAGTATTAGCATCCCCAATCTCAACATCACCCTCGATCCGTTTGGCCTCAATGTCATTGCGATCAGCGGCACTGACATCACCCTCGATCCGACTGGCCTCAATGTTATTGCTAATGTTAGCAGTAACACCACCATCGATACGGTTAACATTGATGTCATTTTTGTCGTTAATCTCGACATCGCCCACGATACGATTTGCACTAATATCGTTGCTATCGGTGGCAGTGACGTTGCCCCCAATTCTACCGTCTACCGTGATGTCATTTTTAACATCAACTGTGACGTCACCATCGATACGACCTGCATTAATGGTGTTGCGATCATCACCGACAACATTGCCAACAATCCTATTTGCAGTAATGTCGTTGTCGTCATCAACGACGATGTTCCCATTGATCCGATTGGTTGAGACAACAAGCGAATTTCTATCGTCTAGAAGGATTGCACCCTCACCACTGTTCTTGAATGTAGTGCCCTCTCCAACCATGATGGTGTTGCCATCTTCAGCAGCGATCCCATATTCTTCACTGCGTTTGATAGTGATACCTTCTAGGGTTAGAGAACTTCTCTTCTCTAAGACAATTGTATTCAAACCATCTGTGAGTGTCAGATTGGTGAGCGTCAAATCCTTGCCAGTATCGACCTCAAGTAGATTTTTGCCCTGGGCACCTTGGATGACGATGCTGTTGCCATCAATGACCAAATCATCCTCCACAACAAGGGCTGACTCTAACTCAATGGTTTGGCCTGGACGGAACAGAAACGTGATTGTATCCTGGCCCTTGCTAGCATTTGCTTCTAGGACAGCTTCGCGCAGGCTGGTGACTCCATCATTGGCATCAACAACATCCGAGAGTGTATCAACGAAAATTGCCATATTTCAGACTTCCTGTGTATTAGATAAAAATCTTTAGCTACTAGAATCTTGCACATCTCAATCTCTCGGTATTGACTATTGAGTGACTGGCTGACTTTGCTCCCAACCTTGCTCCCAATCTTGAACAGGCAGAGCATTACCTCAACCAGAACTACCAGGAGTGGCTCCATAACTTGCTTTAAGCAGAACATAAGGCCATCGCTGTTCATCACAGTATTAAGCTATCAGGCACACATACAACGCTGCAACCTTCTATAGATGAAGCTTGGATGAAGATGTACGACGACGGAAACGAGTGCAAGAGCGATGGGATCTATTGGGTGTGATACGCTACATCTAATGATGGACGGTTTAATAATTCCTATCTTCAATGAGTCTCTTGCCTGAGCTAGCTATGTTGGCCCTATCGCAGCTTTCAAGTTTAGAAAATGGGGCGATCGCCATCTAACCTTCTGTCTTTTCATAGAAAGAATACACGTCTTGTCATCTAGGAATGAGAATGACTGTCCACAGAAGGCGAGAAAATCAACAAGGGAGTGGGGTGCTTCACGCTTCACTCCCTTGCCTTAAACTAACACCCGATGATAAAAGTGTGGATTAGTTATGGGTACCACGAGATTTGACGGCGAATTGAAAACCATAATAACCAAGTCGGAACACTCGATTCTCGTACCACCTTGCCGCGTACAAACTTACCGAGCAACAGCCGCCCCAAGCCCTTAATTCTGGCTCGTAACCGAGTTCCCACAAAGCGGATGTAATTGCCAATGTGAACCAGCCAAGATTTTAAGGAAAAGGGTGACGGACTGGGTTTTGGCTGGGCATATAGGGGCATGAAGGCTAAAGGTCCATACAAAACATCGGCCCGGTGGGTAACGCTGAGGCCATGTTGACGGTGTTCAGGGTTAGGCAATCCCCCATGTTCGCCATAGTTTCGCAGGGGAATAAAGGTCTCTAATTGGCGATCGCGCAGAAAATCACAGATTTTTGAGTCCCAACAGTAATAGGTATGAGGACCGGGAGATTGATGGATCTGGCCGGCTAGCTCTAACAGGGCGATCGCCCCCTCTGGAGTAATCAAATAGGCCACCATGGCGGTGGAAAACCCCTGAGCATAGCCCTCTTCAGACACACTGTACAACTGCGGCGCACAGGTATACAACCAGGCGATGCCCATGTTTGGGTGGTCTGGCGGGATGGGAAGTGGCAGCATTCCCATGCCTCTAACTGGGACAAAATCTGCTTCCACAACCAACGTGAGGCCCTTGACTTGACTGGCCCGTTTCCAGGCTTCACAGTGGTTCAACATGGCCAGATAGCTTCTGGCATACTGTTGATAGTGGGGCTGGTGAACTTGACGCAGTACCTCACTTTTAAGGGACTCATGTTCCAGCGCAGTTTCTAAATGTTGGGTCTCTTCCTTATATGCAACAATCAGAGTTTGCGTGACCTGGCAATGGAGGGGAATTGGGGTGAATGATGGCATGGGCCTGACAGCCAAACGAATGGGCGAGACGATAGGAACAATAATATCTAGGAAAAACAATAGGACAGTCGTGGTAGCGCAGTGAACGAAGTGACTGAAAAGTAAATAATTACTTTACTTATTCCTTCACTTCAGTCGAGATTGGGTCGATATTTGGTGTTATTGTACCCATGGCGATCGCCCAAACTCCCAAATCCAAGGAAGATAGTGACGGTAATACGGGTCGCATTCATTTTCCAAATCGTTACAACTTGTTGCCAAATATGGCTTTACCATTCCAAATCACATCAAATCGCGTTAGAGATGAGGGGATGATTGACTGGGAACTGTGACCTTGGGTATTTCTTGAGTCAAGAAGATACCATCGTAGGGTGCTGTTAGCGCTAGCGTAACGCACCACAGCTTGGTTATTTCTTCCCTGTGTCCCGTGTTTCTGTCCACTGATCTACCAAGTCACTCGTCCCAAATCTGCTAAAGCCTAACTTTGAAAACTATGAGTACTTCTTCCCCCCCATCCCAGCCCGACTCCTTCCCTGAATCCAATTCTCCATCTGAATCAGGCTCCCAGTCTGAGGCCGAGCGTGACTGGCTTCAACGAGATATTCTCAAGGGCCGCAAATTTTCCCTAGCTGATGTGATTGGTCGGGAAGGTGGCTCTTTTATGAAGGGGGAATCGCCTGTCCCCAAGCTAGTACAGGCGACAACAGAAATTAATCAATTTATCAGTGAACAGTTGCCGGATGCGTCGGGGGCGTTGCAGTCGGTGTTGCATCGCTGGGTTGAGGAAGACACGGCACGAGTGAGTCGCCACTTGGATGAGCCACTGCACGCCCTGGCAGATTTTTTGGAGGCGATCGTCAATCAACCCTCCATCTTATTTGAACTTGTACGCCAGGTTGATATGAAATGGGGTCAAATGAACGACGAGCGGCCTTACTTTCAAAAACCGCAGCAACCACCCCATCCCAATGATGAATACACCCATGAATCCGTGCGACACCAATTACAGCAGTTCCTTGCTGTGGTGAAAGCGGCCCTTTAATCGAGATGACCCTTGGTTATGGCCCATTGAGCGTTACTGCCCATTTTGATCTCCGTTGCTGTCGGCGGGATGGGTTGAATTGGGCGGATTTCTCGGAGTGGGGCGATCGACAGTTTGCATCAACTCTACCGTGGAGTCCGTGAGAGACTTCGGGTCCATAAACACAATCTTAGCGTTCTCGCTCTTGCCCAGTTGATAATTGGCTTCCACATAGCGCTGGGCCACAAGATAACGCAATACGTCTTGGGCGGTGACGGGTTGTCCCCCTGCGGCTAGTTGTTCAGCAATCAGCTTGGCCGAGGCGACTGTCCCTTCGGCTTCAGCGATCGCCGCTTGTCGTCGGCCTTCAGCTTCTAAAATGGCTGCCCGTTTCTTACTTTCTGCCGCCCGTTCTAGTTCCAGGGAATCCCGAAGCGTTTGGGGCAGGTTAATATTTTCTACCTCCACCCGCGTCACCTTCACGCCCCAAGGTTCCGTTGCTTCATCTAATTGTTTCAAATTGGCCTGGTTAATTTCTCGGCGGGAGGAATAAAGCTCTTGCAGAGGCATGGTCCCCACCTGAGAACGGAGAGTTGTCATGGCGATCGACTCTAGGGCATCTTCCACGTTTTCAATAGTATAGTACATTCGCTCAAGATCTAGCACCTGCCAGTAGACGATGGCATCAATTTCCAGATTCACGTTGTCATCTGTAATGGCTTGCTGGGCTTTTAAGTCTAATAGTTTTTCACGGGTGGTTTCCATCCAGACAATCTGGTCCAAGATGGGCACCACAAAGTTAACTCCGGGGGCGAGTTTGCGATAATAGCGGCCCAACCGTTCCACAATAGCTTCATACCCTTGGGTGATAATCCGGATGGACCCGGCAATGCAGCCTACGGTGAGCAGAACAACAATCAGAATGGGGATGGCCATGGCCTGTCATCCTATAGGGGGAACATGCTTTATTGAATACTATCGAGAAACCGCGTGGGAACGACGATGAGGGTATTGCCTTTGCGCCCCACCACCTGCACTTCCTCTCCCGTGGGAATGGCAATATCAGAGACCTGACATCGCGCCCGCCAGAGTGAGCCTTCGTAAGCCACTTCTCCGGTGTGACCGGGGGGAATGTCGATGACGACTTCGGCTTCGGTGGAAGGTTTGAGGTCGCTGGATTCTTGGGGAACCATGCTGCGCATGACAATGGTGAGGGCGAGGGAGAGGATGACCCAAATGGCGAGCTGAAGAGCAAATTGGGCAATGCTGATGGCGGCGATCGCTGTAATAATCGCCGCGAGACCAATAGCGGCAATGCCGGGTTCACCAATAAACATACCAAAGGCTAAACCAATCAACCCTCCAATCAGCCAAAGATTATAACTGGGTTGGTTTGATAGAAACTGTTCCAAAGCGCCACTCCCCTCCATATCTGCTCTTATCTTAATCAGGAGTGGGCCTAAAGTCCGTAAACTTTCTGCCACATTCAGCTTGGGGTAACTTGGGGTGGGTGATGCCCACCGTTACAGCCAACCGCCCAGATGCACCCCTAACCCGATGGCCGCTCCGGCTAGCACCAACCAAGCGGAGTTCACTTTGAACCGGAACACCACCACGGCACTGACGATAGCCATCCCCACTGTAATCCAGTCCACCAGTGCTTCCCTGGCTAAAATCACGGTGACTCCCACCATTAAGCCTAAGGAGGCTGCATTCACCCCGTCGAGAAATCCGCTGGCCCAAGGCGATCGCCGCAATTTCGGCACCCAGGGATTCACCAGACCCACCAGTAAGAAAGCGGGGAGGAAGATGCCAACGGTGGCGGCGATCGCTCCTGGATGTCCTGCCAACAAATAGCCGATAAAGGTAGCGGTGGTGAAGACTGGACCGGGAGTCAGTTGGCCAATGGCGATCGCATCCAACAGTTGTTGGGAGGTCAAGACCTCTAGGTTTTCCACCAAATCTCGTTGTAGAAAGGCTAGGAGGACATAGCCACTACCGTACAACACGCTGCCAACTTTCAGAAAAAAGCCAAACACGTTCAGCCAACCCATTGAGGTGGCGACCACAGTGACATCGGTGGCTTGGGCGAATAACCCCGGCAAGGGAAACAGCGCCGCAGGAGGTGGGGGTTGCCCCCGTTGCCAGTTTTTGAACAGCATCACTGCTATCCCGAACAGCAGCAACAGGGCAATTTCGTTGAAGCCCAGAAAGTAAGTGGCGATCGCCCCCACTCCCGCCACCGTTGTCGGTATATCTTTGGCCGCTTTTTTCCCCAGTTTCCACAACGCTTGCAGCACAATCGCAATGATCACGGGCTTCACCCCGTATAGTAACCACTGGGCCTGGGGCACCGCTTGATACTGGTCATAAAGGACCGCCAAAATCCACACCAGGGTCATCGCTGGCAAAATGAAGCAGCCCCCGGCCACAAATAATCCCCACCATTCGGCTCGTTCGTAACCAATGTGAATGGCCAGTTCGGTGGAATTGGGACCGGGGAGTAAATTCGTCACTCCCATCAAATCCAACAGGGTTTCTCGGCTCATCCACTGGCGTCGCTTCACCACCTCATCATCCATCATGGCTACATGGGCAGCAGGCCCCCCAAAGGCGATCGCCCCCAGGCGGAAGAACACTGTCGCTAGATCCACTAGCTGCTGACGTTGCTGATCCGGTGGTAGGGAGGCATAGGGAATGGATTCTAGCCTGGATTCTGGTGTAGATTCTGGTACGACTTCTGGCACAGGCTCTTGTACAGGCTCTTGTACAGGCTCTTGTACAGGCTCTAGCCGTGCCAAATCCGGCTGTTTCGTATCATCTGGAGCATCTGGAATCATCAGTGTTATCCCCTTTCAGAATTGGGCCATCAAACGCCGCAAACCCGCTACGTTCAAAATGTACCAGCTTCAGCCCTGCGACAACACCCCACAGTGGTACCACTGATTCCACTCCATCACCCATCAAACCCCAACGCCATTACCCATAAAGCCACCAACGGTTGCACTCATCACGTACTATCCCGCTATCCATCTTCTTGACCCATGACCGCCTTTCGGTCGAGGAGCAGCAGATTCCGCAACTGTTCTGTGTCAAACTCCGTCAACCAGCTTTCCCCAGTGCCAACCACCTGCTCTGCCATGGCCTTCTTGCTCTCGATGATGTCGTGAATGCGCTCTTCCAGGGTGCCCGTGCAGACAAACTTGTGGACTTGGACATTGCGGGTTTGGCCGATGCGGAAGGCGCGATCGGTGGCTTGGTTTTCCACAGCGGGATTCCACCAGCGATCGTAGTGGAACACATGGTTGGCACGGGTGAGGTTGAGGCCCACGCCCCCCGCTTTGAGGGAGAGAATAAACAGACGGGGGCCTTTGGGGTCGTTTTGGAAACGATCAACCATTTCTTCTCGCTTGGCTTTAGTGGTACTGCCATAGAGGAACAGGACTTCTCGACCCAATTGTTGCGCTAAGTAAGATTGCATCAGCTTGCCCCACTCAGCGAACTGGGTGAAGATTAAGGCGCGATCGCCCTCCGCCAACAGTTCCTCCAGCATTTCCTCCAGCCGTTGCAGCTTGCCGGATACAGATTTAAATCGATCGGGTTCTTGCTCCAGCACATTCGTGGTCGCCTTCTTCACCTTGCCTTTGGCAGTGGTATCTGTGAGCAGGGGATGGTTACACACTTGCTTGAGCCGAGTGAGCAGAGCCAGGATTTTGCCGTGGCGGGCGATGCCTTCCGCGTCGTCAATCTCCTGCATTGACTGGTCTACAAAGGTTTGATACAGTTGGGCTTGATCCTCGGATAAGCCGCAAAAGATGGTCATTTCTTGTTTATCAGGTAGGTCTTGAATGATGGTGCGATCGGTTTTGAGACGGCGGAGAATGAAGGGTTGGACCAGCGATCGCAACTGTTGCAGGGAGGTGGTGTCACCGTAGCGTTCAATGGGCACGGCAAACCGCTTCTGGAAAAAGTTACGGGGACCGAGATAGCCCGGATTGAGGAAATCAATAATTGACCACAGTTCTGCTAGACGATTTTCTACGGGGGTTCCAGTCAAAGCAATGCGAAATTCTGAGTCTAATTCCCGCACCGCTTTTGATTGCTTGGCCTCGGCATTCTTGATATTTTGGGCTTCGTCCAGCACCACTCCCTGCCATTCCACTTGGCGCAGGGTTTTGGCATCCCGTTGCACTAAGGCATAACTGGTGATAATCAAATCGAGTTTTTGAGTAGATTTGGCAAAGGTACTGCCTTGGGCGCGATCGCCCCCATGATGAATCTGCACCCGCAAATCGGGACCAAACCGCTTGGCCTCCCGTTCCCAGTTGCCCAGGACGGAAGTGGGACAGACCAATAAAATCGGACGTTGGAGCGCATCGGTTTCCTTGAGGTGGAGCAGCAAGGCAATCAACTGCACCGTTTTGCCCAAGCCCATGTCGTCGGCCAGACAAGCCCCCAAACCCCACTGCACCAGGAATTGCAGCCAGGACATCCCCCGCACCTGGTAAGGTCGCAACTCTCCCTGAAATCCGTCCGGGGTGGGCAACGGTTGCACATTTTCGTTACCTATGGTCAAAGTGTTAACCAATTCTTTCAGAGAACCAGAGGCTTCAAAATCCACTACGGGAAGCTTGTCGATGGTTTGGGTATCCCCCGTACTGATGCGGATGGCATCTTCTAGAGAGAGACTCACCTGGTCCTTGCGCTGTTTGAAGAAATTTTGGGCCGACCGGATATCTTGCGATCGCAATTCCACCCACTCCCCATCAATTTCCACCAAAGGACTGCCCAGCGCCACCAGTCGCTCAAACTCCTCCTTGGACAACCGATGCTTGCCAATGGTGAGTTCCCACTTGAAATTGAGCAGACTTTGTAGCCCCAACCCCTGCTGCTTTTTGTTACGAGAGGTTTGGGCACGCACGGCCAATCCCAATCGACTGGCCCAACCCTCTCGATTCGATAGACTAGGGGGGAGTATCACCCCAAAGCTATTGTTTTGCAACAACCAAGCCGTATTCTGGATAAAATCATAGGCTTGCTGCGCCGTTAACCCCACTATCGTCGGTTGGGCCTCATGTAAACTCTGTTCAATCAAGGGATACAACCGTGAGGCTAATCCTAATCCTGCCAGTAGGGTTTCCTGGGGTTGGTCAATGGTCCGGCCCTTCACCACTAGGGTTTCCACAGGATTTGCCCACACCTCTGCTGCTGGAAAGACGAATTCTGGATCATTGATCGCTTGTAACCCGTAGTGCAGGGTCCAATCGGTCTTGCCTTGTTCTGGTGTGATCAGGGTAAAGCAAGTACGAAACGGCAGGATTTTCGCGGTGAGCTGGCGCTGAATCGGTGCAAGCCAAGTGGTGAGCAGAGACCCAAGGCGATCGCTCTTCTCCTTTTCTGCTTCCACAACCCGCTTTGCTCCCAACGCCTGCAACCAGTCTCGCAGCGGGATATCTTTGGGGAGTTGGGTGGCTGGCAAGGGGGTGGCGCTAGTCACCTGACGCACTTGGGTATCGATGGCGTGATGGAGGAAGTTGAAGAGGAGGGCGTGGGGAGTGGGGGAGTGGGGGAGTGGGGGAGTGGGGGAGTGGGGGAGTTCTGTTCGCGTAGCGTCTCCGGAGGAGAAATTTTGAGTTTTGTGTTTTGAGTTTTGAGATATGGATTCAGGTTCTTGGCTTTCGCTTTTCGCCTTCTGCCTTTCGCCTTCTGCCTTCTGCCTTCTGCCTTCCGCCTTCTGCCTTTCGCCTTCTGCCTTCTGCCTTTCGCCTTCTGCCTTCTGCCTTTCGCCTTCTGCCTTCTGCCTTCTGCCTTCTGCCTTTTCTCCATCCCCGTACATGTGGCAGACTGGGGGCATGATGGCGGCGAATTGTTCGACGCGGACTTGGTCGGTGGCGTTGTCGAGGAGGGGATGCCAGCGGGTAAAGCTGGTGGTGGGGGTGTGGCGATCGAGGAGGGGGACAAATTTGGAGCGGGTCAATAGGTCAAGGCTCCAACGGGCAACGTGAGACCAAAATCTTAGGTCGCCGCTCATGAAGGCATCGTCGGCATCACTGAGGGCGAGGGGAAGCGATTGCAGCAGGGCGATCGCGTCTGCTGCCATCAGGCCCAACCCATGCACTTGCCACGGGTGCAGAGTCAGGGGTGAGGGTTCCCCGTCCTCGGCATCTGGTAGGGCTTCAGTTTGGCTAGCGGAGTGTTGGGGTAGCAAAGCATTGGTGAGTTGAGCTGATTGCTTGGATTTTGCTTTAGGGGCGGGGGTGAGAGTGTGGGTGGGCAGAGTGAGGATGAGGGGTTGCCATTGGGGGTTGCTTTTCCCTCTGATGGGCCAGTGGATCGAATGGGTGGACTGGAGCGATCGCCCCCATTCCATCAGCGTTGCTTGATCCACACAAAAGGGGTGCTCCAACAGTTGATCGGCTTTAGGCACAATGGGTTCAGTGCGTTTCCACACTTCACCCCAGATAAAGAAGTAGCCTGATGGTGCTGAGTGGCTCCCAGCCTGAGACTCCGACTGGATTAACCAGCTACCGTGTAAAATTGTCATTCAGCATCCTATCTCCAAACCCTACGATCGCCACAGGACCACCAACTCCTATCGGGAGTGCAGCCTATTCGCTGCGCGATTGCGCTCCATTGTACCGCTCCTATCCCAAAGCTGAAACAATCCGTCGTGATTGTTAAGCTAAAACTATTTTAGTTTGCGTATTTTGGTGGCTGAACCCCGCCAGTGGCGGGGTTCAGCCGCGCAAATTAAATGGCAACAAGCTTAT
>JBFRWC010000355.1:0-8594 GCA_051439365.1 Leptolyngbyaceae cyanobacterium | reverse complement strand
GGCACATTAAGCAACACCATAACCTGTATAAGGACGCTTATAAGGGGGATGAAGACCCAAGACAATATCTTCTTTGGGAACACCCTTGTCAATTAATTCTTGGCCCACATCGATATCTGTGGTATTTTGCTGGAGCCAGATTTTCCCCTCTTTAATATCGAAATGAAGGACGGTATGATACACGCGATTCAGGCGTTTCCAGCCCACGTGCATAAGCTGGTAATGGTCATGTTCGGTATCAAACACAAGTTCGATATCAACATCATCATCCTGACTCCGATACTGACTATGCTCTTTGAGTAGTGCTTGGATACAAGCACGATATTGATTTAGCTGATCCATGTGACAATTTCCTCTGCAATCGGGTCATACACAATCAGGGCGAGCTGATGGCGCTTTCCCATTCCAATTCGAGTGGGTCATGGGAAATATGCCATTGTTCCTTCTCTAGCCCATGTTTGACGGCTGCATGGAACCGATCCCTTGCACTCATCAATCAAGTTTCTCTTTGTCCCAGTCTATGTCTGGTTCATCGGCTCTAGCATGGGAGACCATCACGTCGTAAAAGTCTTCCCACAGGTCGCCCCACTGCTCTAAGTCAATCAGAACAGCAGTTTTCTCCCCTGTGTCGTTGATCAAAAATTGAATCCCTTTCATTGGCAATGTGGGTTTGAGATGGTCTGCAATTATTATAGCGATCGCCAGAACCCCGGTTGCTAAATCCAGTTTCACGCCACCGCTCCAAATTCCGCAACTACTGGACGGATAGGTGCGATCGCACAGGTGAACCAACGCCGCCACCAAATCCGGAGCAGTTGCCAGGAGTTGCAAGAAATCGGTTTCACGTCATCGCTCCAAGTTTTGCAACCACTGCGCGATCGCCCCTACCAAATCCGGTCCAGTCTCCAAAAATTGCTCTAACGCACAACCCTCAAGGCGATCGCCCACAACCACCGTTACAGCCACATCACATCGGGCTACTTGGGTCGGCACAGTTGTGTCAAACCCGCAATAGGTTCTCAGGGTTCCTATGGATTTTCGAAGGGATTGCACAATAGTAGATCAGGCACTCGCTCGAAATCACTCACATTTCGGGTAGTCACACAGGCAGAGCAATGCAAAGCAGTTGCAGCAATCACGGCATCGGGAAGCTTGAGGCGATGCTGTCGCCGTAACTGAATGGTGCGATCTTCGATGTCGGGCAATAGGGGCACTCGTTCAAACTGCATCAACAGATCAGAAATGACCATTTCTTCTTCAGGCGATAGCTCTGGGAAACTCAGTAATTCAATCCGCACAATGGTGGAAATGATTACCCCATGCTGACTCAGGAATTCTGCTGAGAAAAATGGCAATACAGCGGGATCTGCTGCCAAATAGTAGATAAAAATGTTGGTGTCGTAGAGATACTTCACCGATCCCACTCCTGGCGAGTGGTGTGGAGATGAGCCAACATTGCGTCTCGCTTATCCTGAAGTAATCCTTTGGCGGCAGCGATTTTATCATAGTCTCGTTGCCACTGGGACACCACTGAAGTGGGGACATCCACGGTAATAAATTCCTCATTCTGGTCGATTAAATACTGCTTTGGAATTTTAATGATGGGCATCGTTCCCTCCCTTGAATGCTTACTCTAGATTTTGCCGTCACCGCTCCAAGTTTTGCAACCACTGGACGATCGCCCCTACCAAATTCGGATCAGTTTCCAGAAATTGCTCTAAGGCACAACCCTCAATCTGATCCTCTACAACCACGGCTACAGGCAGATTAAATCGGGCCAGTTGGTTCAGCACGGTCACGTCAAAGCCTTGGGGTGGGAAGTTGGGATCTTCGTAGAGGAAGAGGGCGATTTTGTCTTTGCTCAGGGTTGCTTCACAGTAGTCTTGCAATGCTTCGATGGTACTGGGTTTGTCATCGACTGCGGGACAGCCTGCCTTTTTCATGGCGTTGTAGAGTTGCAGAAACGGTTTACTGGGATTGCTGAAGCGGCTGACATCAATGCAGATGAGTTGGTGGGTGAGGGGTGGTTGGTGGGTCTGGATGGCTTGGGTGAGGAGTTGGGGTAGGAGGGCGAGGTTGTGGTGTTGGGTAAGGGGGGTGGAGCCGATGGGGGTGGTTTCGGCGATTTCGGGATGGGGTGTGGTGGGGGGATGGTGCCATGCTCGATAAAACTGGGGATAGGGGAGGTTTTCGGCACAGTTCCAGATGAGTTCGTAGCTTTCATGGAATAGCTGAAAGTCATTTTGGTAAACCTCGTCACTGAGATTGCCCTTTAAAGCAGCGACGACTCCTGCATATTGTTCAGGCATGGCTAGGATTTTTTTCAGGCTCTTTACCGCTTGTCTACAGGTAAGGCTATCTGAAGTAGTTCCAAGAAGGTTGACTAATGCGGCGATCGCCTTTGGATTTCCCTGGCCAATTGTCTCTAATCCTCTAATGTAGCTACCAATGTCTCTATCTGTAGTCTTCTGGATAACTTCAATGAGGAAAGATATAACCGCTTGATTTTCTTTACCGATTTTTTCTAAGCAGTCAATAGCACTCTGGCGCACACATTTGTCTTCATGTGTTTCGATGAGTTCTACCAAAGTACCGAATATAGGATCAGTTTCATATAAAACCCTTGGTTTCACAAAAATATGTTTACTTAATTCTTTAATTAAATCACGAATTAATATAGATTTATAGAAAAAATTATAGTCCAGTTCAATTCCCTTTAGGTATTTAACTATTGCTTTTGCATTGTCCTCAATCTCTCCGAGTATCAGAAGAGTGCGAACCACTTGGTCACGAGCACCTTGCCCTAAATTATGAGTGGTTAATAGCTCTACCAAGACCTCTATGCCTATTAGATTGCCTACTATTGCTAGACTGGTTGCAGCCTTATAAAGCATCTGGGAATCGTGGGTATTTACTAGAATGGAGACAAGAACGCTAATAGCTTTAGACTTGTCTATAGTAATTTTTGCTAAACTCTTAGCAGCCCACCAAAGAAGGTATTCATCCTCGGTACCTTCAATCTGGTGAACCAAAGTATCAATTGCTTTCGGGTTACTTTGTCCGATTTCACCTAGGCTTCTAATCGCTTTCATCCACATAGATTTATCCTCAGAAGGTTGAGTAATAAGACTAATCAACACATCAATCGCTTCTGGATTACCTGGGTCAAATTTCCCTAATGTCTCTGCTACTTTTATTCGATCATACTCATACTGAGGATCTTCAAGAAGTCTAATAAGTTCTGAAACTGCCAGTTTTCGGTTTGTTTTTGGAATATTACTCCTTGCCTCTTTTTCAATTGGTAAAAAAGAGCAACCAAGTCCCCACTTCACCACTTGTGAAACAATTTCATCTGATAAAGAACAAGCCTTAAATTCGTTAATTCCTGCTGCTGCTAGGAAATAGGCTTGATATTCGTAAAAATCCCTGACTCCATCCTCAAGTTCAAACAACGCCCGAATAAACGATTCCTTCTCCTCATCTGCAATATTCCCCCGCCCCAACCACAACAAAATCACCTGTTTCCACTGCGGCTCAAAAATCCGATACCGCTTCCCCGCTACCGGACGATCCACATGATCCCTTGGCAAAAAATAATCCCAATCATCCACCGCCAACGCTGCAAAATACTCCTGAAACGTCGCATGATAAAACCCATACACCGTTTCCCGCCGATTTTCCGCCGCCACCCCCACCTGATTCAACCAACCCAACTGCAACGCCAACGGCAACAACGATCCCTTAGCCTGCGGTTTGCCCAAATGCTCACACACCAACCGCTGGCTTAACCGAAACCGCCCCGAATCCCCATCCAACGAAGCCAGTGCCAACGCCCCCAACCCCGCATTTAACCGTTCCCGTTCCTCCTCCGAAACCTCAAATCGGTCTTCCTTCCAGCGATACATCGCCGCCACAAACCCCGCATACAAATCCGCCATCGTGTCCGGCAATGCCCCATCCACCTGCCAAGTCGCACACAACAACGTCAACCGCAGCGGATTGCGACACAAATCCTTAATCCGTTCCTTCCCCGCCCCCTGCAACTCCGCCCACAACGATGTCGCCAACAAGTCTGCTTCCTCCGGCTCAAACACCCCCGGAAACCACCGCCGAATAAACGTCTCCACCTGCTCATCCTCAAATGGCTGCGTCAGATAGGTCTGAAACCCCTGCAAATTCGACGGATTCGCTTGCCACACATTCAACCGACACGTGACCATCAGCCGTGCATTCGTCACCCATCCCCGGAACGCCAACCCCTGCTGGTCCCGCTGGCTCATCTCATCAAACCCATCCAACAGCAACCAGACCGCCCCCGCTTCAAACCGTCGCGCCCAATCCCCCTTCATCTCCTGCCACGATTGACCCAATGCCTCCTTCAGCCAATCATTCTCCAAATACTCCCCCAGCCCTTGGTTGCCCCTGCGATCGCCCCAATCGGCCAAATCCACATAAATGACCAAATCATCCGTCGTTTGCAACAGCCAAAACGCCAATTTTCGCAACAACGTCGTCTTCCCCGCCCCCGGTTCCCCCACGATCGCCATCCGCTGCTCCGCACCCTTGCCAATCACCGCCTCCAGAAACTCCTGATAGGCAAACCGCTGCTCCACCTCCTGCCGCGTAAACAACACCGATCCCTGCTCCGGGTCAATATCCTCAGGATGTTGCTCCTCCCGGCCCCGCTTCGGCTGCACCAACGCCAAATCGACAAACAAATCCTCATCAATTAAATTACGGTCCCCACAAGCCCGACCCAAAACCGTATTGCTGGTCAACGGCTTCCGGTCTATCAACATCCGCCGACAGACCCGCTGCCACTGATCAATGGCATACTCCACCGGAAACCCCGCAATCTCCTGCCCAATCAGCCGCTTCAGTTGCTCATACCCCGTCTGGGAACTCTCAATCACCAGCAATACACTCCCCGCCTCCACCCCCGCGATCGCCAGGGTTTGAT
Organism: Leptolyngbyaceae cyanobacterium; assembly: GCA_051439365.1. Taxonomy (GTDB): domain Bacteria; phylum Cyanobacteriota; class Cyanobacteriia; order CAKZMO01; family CAKZMO01; genus JAAHGY01. The sequence continues at coordinate 3,634 of JBFRWC010000355.1, read as the reverse complement.
CTTGAAGACACTGCCGCAACGCCTCGGTGATTTCCTCCAACCTCCCCTGCGCCTCCCGATAGTCCCCCCTCAACCCCAAAATGAACTGCTGGAGCCGTCCCGCAGATACAGGTAAATCCTTGGGTTGGGGCAGTTTCCCAAACACCGCTTGCCATTGATCCTTAATAACCTGTAAATTCTGCTCTCTTTCAGCAGTCTGATGCTTGAGACAAAGAGAGAACTTCCAAAATCCCTGGTTCTTGTTTGAAGGAAGTTTCTGTAAAACCTTCAAATCCCATAGGCAAACCAACGCATTTTGGATTAGTTCATTTCTGGCTGACTCTGAGATAGTCGTGTGACGATAGACCTCCAACAAAACTCCTAAATCTTTCTTAGTGGTTCCCTTTTCTTGCTGGGCTTCAACCGTTCCAGAAACCTGCAACTGGTCTTCCTTCACCCACTCCAACTTGAATTGAGCCTTGAGAGGTTTATCTGGCGGAATCGCTATTTTGTCATCCGCCAGATCCAACAATGCCGCCACCAAATCTAGGCGGTCTTGTAAATCTTCAGGGGTGGTGCCGTAATTGCGGCTTTTTTTGAAGGGCTGATCTAACTTTTCCACCATGACTATGACCCCAGATAGAAAACTGCTGCTCGTTTGGGAAAACCTGCCCAAACGAGAGTGTTTCCCAAACCAGCTACGCCCATTCTAGCAACGCTTTCAGGCTATCCGTGTGACATTTGGTTGGGATCGAATCCCAAAGAAACACTGACCTCAAATCTACACATGAGGTCAGTCATGGATAAATTGCAGAAGCAATACAAACAACGGCAAGCGCTAGAGAATGCCTATTCTAATTTTGTTGAAGTTCACATTCCCAACCTCACAGTCGTGCCTTCCGCGTCCTTGCTGCAAGTCGGTTGTGTTGTCGGGTGGTTGGCGATCGCCCTTCTCTATTGCCTCAACCAAAAACGTCGTAGGGAGAAGTGAAGGGGTGATTGTCCAATTTTAGATTGGCGATTTTGGATTTTGGAAGGGAAGGGGGCGATCGCTCATGAATGGGGAAGGGGGCGATCGCTCCCATCTACTAATACCGGAAGCTAGATGATGTTCACAGTACCTCAGTAGTTGCGGCTTGTTGGATCTGTCTGAGAATGGCTTCTAGTTCTTTTCTGATTTCGGCAATTTGGCCAAGCTCTGTATGGGATGCCGCCATCGCTGATGTGGTTTGCTGTCGTGCCTCAGCGATGTTCTTTTCAAGCTGACCGTAAACTGTTAGCTCAAATTCTTGCAAGTTGGCCTCAACTTGTTGTTCTAACTCAACGGCGATCGCTTTGAATTGACTGGTAATATCCCGACGCACATCCGCCATTTGTTGCTCCCGTTCCCGTTCTTTATGCATGGTATGTGCTTCTAAGCCTATGCTGACAACCGCAATAGCTGGACCTAAAAACTTGGCAGCATTGCCAATATTTTTGGCCATATTAACGGCTTCCCAAGGTTTGAAGTTATAGCCAATAAATTTGCCAACGTTATACACACCCTGATGAAGACTACTACCCGCAACGTCCATTGAGCGGAGAAAGCCTTGGCTGGCGGTCGAGGCAAACTCTCTAGTTGCAGCCTTGGTAATGTTGGCTCCGACTTGGCCCCCAATTTTTTGCAGCAATGCGACTTGACTTTGCACCTGTTGCTTGTCACTGTCGTTGGCAAAACTGTGGTCTGATACTTCATCGTTGAAGTTGATTTGGGTTACAAATGCCTGGGTCAAGTTGCTTTGTAACTCTGTTTCGACTTCTAGGCGAATGGATTGGATGGCGCTTTCAATCACGGTTTCCAGGGATTGCCCTGCTTTCTCGTACTGTTGGCGGATGTTAATTGCAGTTTGTTTGTTCAAATCCTCAAATGTTGGCTCACCGACGGCTGAAGCTAATCGTGACCCTTCGGTGGCGATCGCCCCTGTCATATCCAAGGTAATACTTTTAACCTTAGTGCGGAGTCGTTCCCGTTCTTTATTAATGCGGCGAGAGAGGCGTGATAGCACTTCCAGAAAGGCGGTATCTTCATCAGAGTTGCGAGCAAAACTGATTTGAGCTTCATCCAAACAACCCAGCACAATTCGCACGGGAGTATCTAATCCAGTTAGAGAAGCCCGTTTTGTGACAAAGTGGTTGAGTTCCGTAAGAAAGGTGTCGAAACGGCTGATTTCAGTTAGAAAATCGTCATCGTCATCAATTCCTTCACAGTAATCCTTGGCATCAATAAAACAAGTGGGAAACTCGTTCAGACTGTAAGGCTTGAGGGCTGTACTGAGGCTATGGCGATAGCTGACAATTTTTTGATCTTCTTCCCCGGCTCCCGCTGACATTTTGTTAATCACCAGCATGATTTTCCAACGGTAGCCTTTGTCATAGGCTAACTTTTTGAAATTTTCGATGGTGAGGGTATCGAAGAGCATATGGGTGAGACAGAAGACCAGCAGGTCAGCTTTGGCGATCGCCTCATAGGTAATCGCATCATGGTCGGTGCGATCGGTAAACAGTCCCGGCGTGTCGATAATTTTGATGCCGTTCCAGTCGTAAGTGGTGGTGGTATCGGTGGCGATATCTGCGTCAATGTGAATATCGCGCTGTCCAGTCAGAGCCGAAATAATGGTAGATTTTCCGGCACTGTATTGACCGATGAAGGCAACCGTTAGCGCACCTTTTTGTTTATAATCCTGCAAGCTAGCGCGGAACTTTTGTCGAATTTTGGCTAACTCTTGGGACTCAGCCGAGGCTAACAAATGGTCAAATTGGACACAGGCTGTTTTCAGTCGCTGGCTGAGATCAGCCGCCTTAAACGTTTGATGAGTTTGAGACATGGGAAGACCTCGATTAATTTTTTTTCGGTTGAATGGTGACGTTTTCTTGGAGAACGGTGCAGATTTCGTCCTGAAATTTAGTCAGGGGTAAGGTGGTAGTGGTTTGAATTTCCATACTGTGGCCAAAGTTGCGGTTGACCTTGCAAATTTTCTGGCGAATGGTGGTATCAGTGAGCGATTCAGGCTGGTCGGTGGCCCAGTCGATAATTCGTTTGGCGTAGGCGCGATTGAGATAGTTGGCGGCATTGGCTAACTTGTCTTGGGCTGTATTCAGGTGATTGGCGATCGCCCCAATGCCTTGAACCAACTCCTCAAAGTAGTCGTCAACAGTCATGATAATAGACTGACAATATTTGGCGAAATTGTCTCTAGATTGCTGCATCACTTTTTCTTGCTGTTCGTCCAGTTGCCGCCTGAGAGAAATAGAAATATTTTCAACTGCTTCATGGCGTTTCTGCTCCCGTGATTTGAATTGACTGGCTAACCAACTGGTAACGCTGCCAACGATGGATAGGAGTCCCAGTGGTGGAAAAACAAAGGCGAGAATTGCTCCCGCTGCAACCATGACCATGCCTGTCATTCGCACAAAGTTTTTATCAAAGAAGCCTGAATCTTGCTCAAAAAATTGAAACTTGCTTCCTTGAAGTTGATTGATAATTTGCAGCTCATTACCGATTTCTTCAATAGCCGTTTGCACTTCGGCTTGAAAGTTCTGACTAGCGTTTTCTGCGACAGCGGTGAGACGAGTTTCAAATGCTAGATTGTTCAGCACTTTTTCCCACCCCTTATTC
>JBFRWC010000354.1:0-18158 GCA_051439365.1 Leptolyngbyaceae cyanobacterium | reverse complement strand
AATACGTACATTAAGGAAGCAAATGCGGAGCTATGACCAACTCATCGTCATCACGGCGTGCCCTTGTCGTACAACATAATTTTTCACCGTTCGGTAATGCTCTTGTCAAATCTGGTTACGTCGATTCGGATCAGATGAAACAGGCACTTGTAGACAGTCGAAAAAGTGGGCGTTCTTTAACCGAGGTTCTAGAGGACATTACAGGCAAAAGCCTGCCTCCCGAACTGATTCGTCAGTACAAGAAGCAACAACTCTTTGAGTTAAAAATTCTTTATGGAGTAGAGTCCCTTGATCCAGAAATCAGCGAAATTCCAACAAACCAGGTTGGTCCGCTGATTGAAGAATTGATTCCGGAGGCGGTATGCCGACGTTTTCAGTTGATTCCCATTTCTAAGACTGAAACCGAAGGGGAGCCGACATCCTTGTTGGTCGCGATGGTTGATCCGGATGACTTGTCAGCCCAAGATGAACTGACCCGCATTCTGCGTCCCAAAGAGATCACCCTCCAGCGAATGGTGATTGCACCGGATGACTATCAGCGTATTATCTCCCAGTACCTTGATGACAAGGCAGCCCAAGAGAAACAAGTACAAATGGCATCCCAGATGGATGTTAGCTCTGATCTTGAGGGCCTCGATTACATGGAACTAGAGGAGGTTGCGGATGATCCAGAAGCTGACCTCAACCAGGCTCTAGCGGATGCAGAAGGTGCTCCGGTCATCAACTTGGTGAATAAAATTCTGTTTCGTGCCCTGGATGAGGGCGTTTCTGATATTCATGTAGAACCTCAGGAAGAAGGCTTACGCATTCGTTTCCGTAAAGACGGGGTGTTGCAGATAGCGTTTGACGATCTACCCAAAAAGATTGTTCCTGCGGTAACATCGCGCTTCAAAATTATTTCTGACCTCGATATCGCAGAACGACGGGCACCGCAAGACGGTCGGATTCGGCGGATGTTTAATGGAAACAAGGTAGACTTTCGGGTCAACACGCTTCCTAGTCGCTATGGAGAAAAAATCGTTCTCCGGATTCTGGATAACTCTGCAACGGAGTTGGGTTTGGCCAACTTGATCTCAGACGAAGAAACGCTGACAACTGTTCAAGATATGGTGCAGCGTCCTTTTGGCCTGATTCTGGTGACTGGACCGACGGGTTCGGGTAAAACGACAACGCTTTACTCAGCCTTGAAGGAACGAAACCATCCAGGGGTGAATATCAGCACGGCGGAAGACCCGATTGAATACACGTTACCTGGGTTAACCCAGGTACAGGTGATTCGGGAAAAGGGCATGGACTTTGCTTCTATCCTACGGGCGTTTTTGCGGCAAGACCCGGATGTGATTCTGGTGGGTGAGACGCGGGATAAGGAAACGGCCAAGACTGCGATTGAAGCAGCTCTAACTGGACACTTGGTTTTGACTACTTTGCATACCAATGATGCGGCTAGTGCGATCGCCCGTCTCGAAGAAATGGGCGTAGAGTCCTTTATGGTCTCTAGTTCCCTCATCGGTGTGTTAGCCCAGCGTCTGATGCGGCGGGTTTGCAGCGAATGCCGTGAACCTTATCAACCGACCAAAGAAGAACTAGAGCGATTTGGCCTATCCGTGTCCAGAGAGCAAGAGCATACTTTTTATCGTGCCCGCACTCTATCAGCCGACCAAATTGAAGTCGCCAAAAAGAGCGGAGAACTTTGCCCCAAATGTAATGGCGGCGGGTACAAAGGTCGATGTGGGGTCTATGAAGTCATGCGGGTTACAGAAGATCTGCAAAGCTTGATTACCCAAGGTGCCCCAACGGAACGCATCAAAGAAAAAGCAGTCGAAGAAGGAATGCAAACGCTGCTAGCTTACAGCCTCAATTTGGTGCGTCAAGGATACACCACATTGGAAGAGGTGGAGCGGGTGACGTTTACCGATACCGGATTAGAATCAGAACTCAAGGCCAAACGGAAAAACGACCTAACCTGTAAAAATTGTGGGGCCGCGTTGCAGCAAGAGTGGCTGGACTGTCCATACTGCACCACCCCTCGATTTTCTGACCAAGACTGAAAGGCGCTCTAATGGGTGAAACCTATGCAGCCAGATGACCACCGAACGGGTAGATTGTCCATCCTGCACCACTCCCTAATTCCAAGATTAGATACATTACTATCAAAACTAAACCGCACGATCCTACTGGGAAGGAGAACAAGATTATGGAAATGATGATCGAAGATTTGATGGAACAGATGATTGAAATGGGTGGGTCTGACATGCACCTGACCGCAGGTCTTCCCCCCTACTTTCGCATCAGTGGTCATTTGACTCCCATTGGTGATGAACCGATGACGGCTGAGCAATGTCAGCGGTTGATCTTTAGTATGTTGAATAACACCCAACGGAAAACCCTGGAGCAAAACTGGGAGTTAGATTGTTCCTATGGCGTAAAAGGATTGGCTCGATTTCGAGTGAATGTCTACAAAGATCGGGGAACTTATGCTGCCTGTTTGCGGGCACTCAGTTCCAAGATTCCTAACTTCGACAAATTGGGTCTACCGGATATTGTTCGAGAAATGTCGGAGAAGCCCAGAGGCATGGTGTTGGTGACTGGACCGACGGGATCTGGGAAAACCACAACGCTGGCGGCCATGATTGACCTGATTAATCGGACCCGCGCTGAACATATTTTGACCGTTGAAGATCCGATTGAGTTTGTCTATGAGCCTGTGAAAAGTCTCGTGCATCAGCGCCAATTAGGCGAAGACACCAAAAGTTTTGCCAATGCTCTGAAGGGTGCTTTACGGGAAGATCCGGATATTATTCTGGTGGGGGAGATGCGAGATTTGGAAACCATCCACCTAGCCATTTCTGCGGCTGAAACGGGGCACTTGGTTTTTGGCACCCTACACACTAGTTCGGCACCCCAGACGGTAGACCGGATGATTGATGTGTTTCCGGCTGAGCGTCAAACCCAGGTTCGAGTCCAGTTGTCCAACTCGTTGGTAGCGGTCTTTAGCCAATGTTTGGTACCGAAGCAAAACCCCAAACCCGGTGAGTTCGGTCGTTGTATGGCCCAAGAGATCATGGTTGTCACCCCAGCGATTTCCAACATGATTCGTGAGGGAAAAACATCCCAAATCTATTCAGCCATTCAAACCGGGGGCAAGTTAGGGATGCAAACACTGGAAAGTGTATTAGCCAACCTCTATAAGGAAGGTAAAATTTCGTTTGACGCGGCCATGTCAAAAACGTCCAAACCAGACGAATTGCAACGTTTGATGGGTGGTGCGCCCCAGCAGGCCAAGTCGGCGGCAGGTAAGCGATAGGAGCGTACTGCTAGGGAAAAATATGGGAGGGCGATCGCTCTTCGGACTTCCGCGTTTAGTGATGTAGACAGGATTAAGCTAACACGATTGATTTAACTAACCAGTAGGTAGATTAGTATGCCCACATATGTTGCCAAAGCGAAAAATGCCCAAGGAAAGCAAACCAAGCAAAAAGTAACTGCCAATTCTGTTGCTGAGGCTCGCACCGCTCTGCGAGAACAAGGGTTATATGTCCAGGACTTAAAAGAGGCTCAAGGGTTTGATCCCAATAATATCAACCTGGACTTCCTCAGTGACATGATGACCAGTGTCACAGTCAAAGACAAAGCGGTGTTTTCACGACAGTTTGCAGTATTGGTCAATGCTGGGGTGGCAATGGTCCGGAGCCTCGGTGTATTGGCCGAGCAGTGCCCCAACCCCAAGATGAAAGTTGCCTTAACCGATATCAGTTCTGCCGTGCAGCAGGGAACAAATTTGTCTGAAGCAATGGGGAGACACCCACAATGCTTTGACGAGCTTTACGTCGCGATGGTGCAAGCGGGGGAAATTGGGGGGGTATTGGACGAAGTCATGAATCGCCTCTCTAAGCTACTAGAAGACACCGCTCGACTGAATAATCAGATCAAGTCAGCCATGACCTATCCTGTTGCTGTCGGGTTCATTGCCACCACAGTCTTCATCGGTATGACCGTCTTCTTATTGCCAATTTTTTCGGGTATTTTCGATGAGCTAGGGGTGGACCTACCGATGTTTACCCAGTTGATGATGAATATCAGTGTGTTTTTACGAACCCCTGCCTATGTTTTGAGTCTTATCGCTGTGGGTGCAGCGTTGATGTTTGCCTACAAGCAGTATTATGCCACCCCTGCGGGTGAGGTCATGATTGATGGGATGTTTCTCAAAATGCCCTTATTTGGTGATTTGATTGAGAAAACAGCGGTTGCCCGCTTCTGTCGTACTTTCGGTTCGTTGTCTCGTTCCGGGGTGCCAATTTTGACGGCCCTAGAAATTGTACGGGATACGGCTGGCAACAAAGTCATTGCTAATGCAGTAGACGCAGCTCGGCAAGAGATTCAGTCTGGGGGCATGATCAGCCTTGCCTTGCAGCGTGAGAACGTGTTTCCGGTGATGGCCATTCAGATGATTAGCATCGGGGAAGAAACCGGAGAAATCGACACCATGTTAATGAAAATTGCTGACTTCTATGAAGATGAGGTAGAACAGGCAGTGAAAGCAATGACATCCATCATGGAACCCATCATGATTGTGGTGTTGGGGGGCATGGTGGGTTCGATTCTAGTAGCGATGTATTTACCAATGTTCAAAGTGATGGAAGCTTTCGGATAAAAGGCTACCACAACAGGCGTAGCAAAATGCTAGGCTTTAGCTTCACCTTTAACCCATCAACGGGTAGTTTCTGGTTGAAAGATCCTGGGAACCCGCAATAGAGGGTTCGGTTCTGCTCACTTTTGCTATAGCCTTGAGCTTCGCTAGAGTAGACGTAAGTTAAAGGTAAGGCAACAGATCAGCAGCCATCCTGCACAGTTTGAGGTTTTTGATTATGAATGAGCAATCCAACCACGTTCCTAGCTTTTTTGCGGGTGAGGATAGCGTAGACAACGACTCTCTTTGGGAATATGTTCGGGCGATGAGTCCAGAGACTGTGTCTCAGCTATCTAAGCCCTTGTCCCCTGAAGTCTTTCAGGTGATGGAGCGCAATATTGTTGGCATGTTGGGTCAACTGCCTTCGGGTCAATTTGAGTTTCAGATTTCTACCAACCGGGAAAACTTGGGGCAGTTGTTAGCTTCGGCGATGATGAGTGGTTATTTTCTGCGCAATGCTGAGCAGCGGTTGCAGTTTGAAAAGTCCATCCAGTCAGATGCTACGCTACCCAATGTAGAGTAGGTTATAAAATTGGGCTGTGGCAAGTAACTCAAAATTCCGAGTATCGGATACACAATCATCATGGTCGGTGGAGCAGGAGGCTGCTTTGCCGACTTTTGGTTTTGATCTGGCGGCGGCTGATGTGGTTGCAATGCGGCGATCGCTCCTCTCCTGGTACCAGGATAACGGTCGAGACTTACCTTGGCGACGTAGCCGTGATCCCTACTCCATTTGGATCTCAGAAATCATGCTACAGCAGACCCAAGTCAAAACCGTCATTCCCTACTATCATCGGTGGCTGGAGACTTTTCCCTCGATCGCCCCTCTAGCGGAAGCAAACGAACAGGCTGTCCTCAAGCTATGGCAAGGGCTAGGATATTACGCCAGAGCCAGAAATATTCGCAAAGCAGCGCGGATGTTGATGGAGCAGCATCACGGCGTTTTTCCGCAGGACAGAGAAGCCGTGATGGCTCTGCCGGGAGTTGGTCAGACCACTGCTGGCGGCATTTTGAGTGCGGCCTTTAATTTGCCGTGGCCAATTTTGGATGGTAACGTCAAACGAGTCTTAGCTCGACTGGGTGGACTGACCACTCCACTCAAGCAGCAGATGAAAACCCTATGGCACTGGTCTGAATTGCTGCTAGACCCAGCGCATTCCAGGGATTTCAACCAAGCGATGATGGATTTGGGCGCAACGGTGTGTTTGCCGCGATCGCCCCACTGCTCTCAATGCCCCTGGACCCATCACTGTCTTGCCCACACATATCACTTGCAATCGGTAATTCCTATGACTGAGAAAAAAGCGCCAATTCCCCACAAAACTATCGGTGTCGCGGTGATTTGTAACCCGCAAGGGCAGATTTTGATTGATCGGCGGCGACCAGAGGGATTATTGGGTGGCCTGTGGGAGTTTCCGGGCGGCAAACTAGAGCAGGGAGAAACCATTCCCGACTGCATTGTGAGGGAAATCCGAGAAGAGCTAGGCATCACCATTCGTGTGGGGGATTTGCTGACAACGGTGAAGCATACTTACAGCCACTTTCGTGTCACCCTGAACGTCCACTGGTGCGACCACGTGTCAGGGAAACCCCAGCCTTTGGAATGTGATGAGATCCGCTGGGTAGAGCCACACACGCTACCCGATTATCCCTTCCCCAAGGCCAACGAAGCGATTATTGCCGCAATTTTATCGGCATTACCCGCTGCTGATTCAGCCTCCTAAAACGTTTCGGCTAAACCGGGTATACCCTTGTTGATAGATTTGATCAAACAGAGCTTCTAGATCAGGATGACTACCACGAATCGGGTCGATGACGCGCTTGCTCCACTCTACATATTCCAGCTTGCGTTCATCGGACCAGTTAGCCGGGGGGGCCGTCAGAATGTCCCGCAGATTGGCAATCTTATCTGCTAGCTTTACCAACCGCGCCCGATCCGACAAATGGGGGGCGTGATCGATCTGGGATTGTTTGCGTTGGGCTTTGGGGAGCGCTTTATCATCCGTTACCTCCGCCACTACTTGGCACACGTCGGCCCCAAACTCTATATCTAGTTCCTCAAAGCTCGTGTCTGTATCCTCCACCGTGTCATGGAGCAGCGCTGCTGCAATCACCACTTCATCCCGAACACCGCCTTTTTGCCAGAGTAAGGTGACCAGGTCAATGGGGTGATTAATGTAAGGAGCTGCATTGTCGCCTTTGCGTCGCTGGTTGCGGTGCTTTCGGGCAGCAAAATCAAGGGCTTTGAGAATCAGAGTGGTGGGTTCTGGGATCATGGCGGGTTTTGGATAGTTATGGATCGGAAATGGCCGTGGGTCACGGCAGGAGAAGGCGATCGCATTGCAGTAGGATCAGTGAAGATAACGTTGCAACGAGCCGGGTCTTGGGGAAAATGGAGTGGACAAACCTGCTTAACCGTAGCATTCCTAACTCAGTTTATCAGGTGGACTATCGACCGTATCGGTGGCCGTTTCGGGTACCATTACACACTGGGCACGGCACTTGGTCAGAACGGCAGGGCATCATTGTTTGCGTCTCGAATCAACAGGGACAGGTGGGCTATGGGGAAATCGCCCCCTTGCCCTGGTTTGGCAGTGAAACCCTGGAGCAAGCCTTGGCTTGGTGCAAAAGATTACGGTCTCGGTCTCGCTCCTCAGGGATACCTGGGCCTGACCTTTTAGCCATTCCTGATACCCATCCCGCTTGTCAGTTTGGCCTGGAATCAGCGATCGCTACCAGTCTATCCCCTCGGTTCCCCCAACCAGAGCCAGCGGACCTTCCCCACTGCTATCTGTTGCCCACAGGAGCGATCGCCCTCCAGTCCTGGCAACCCCCTTGGCAAACAGGATCACGCACCTTCAAATGGAAAATCGGTGTGACATCCATTACCCAGGAGTTAGTTTGGTTTAAGCAGTTAGTCCAGACTTTGCCCTCTAGCGCAATTCTCCGTCTTGATGCCAATGGTGGCTTAAATTGGGATACCGCTTGTCAGTGGTTGGAAACGTGCGATCGCCTCACCGCGCCCCATCACGCCACAGTCGAATTTCTCGAACAACCCTTACCCCCTAGTCAATTGGCTGACATCTTCGTCTTGAGTCAACAATTTCAAACGGCGATCGCTCTGGATGAGTCCGTCGCAACCTTTCAACAACTGCAAGCCTGTTACCAACAAGGTTGGCGGGGCATTGTGGTGATTAAAGCCGCGATCGCTGGATTCCCCAGTCGGCTCCTACAATTTTGCCAGGAGCATCAGATCGACATGGTGTGGTCATCGGTGTTTGAAACGGCGATCGCCCGTCAATTTATTTTGGGGTATATGGTTATGCTTTCATCAGCTCATCCACGGGCCATTGGCTTTGGCGTTGACCAATGGGTCACCCCTATTTTTGCAGAAGATAGCAATGCTGAGCAGATATGGATGAGCTTGATAAGATGAGACTAGCAAAATAAAACAGAAAGCTTTGACAATCCAAGACTCTAAGAGTTTTTAAACTATCTTCCTTTTAGAAATCGCTCAACTCCTCACCTGAAGATCGAAGCTTATGCATCTATCATTCTTACGCTCATTGTCTCAAATCACCCGTAAAATCCCCCTCAGCTATATTTTGATTGTTCCTTTTGTTGCCCAAATTTCCGTTGTCGTCGGGCTAACGGGATGGGCTTCCTCACGCAATAGTCAGGAGACTGTGAATGATTTAACCTCTCAACTCCGACAAGAAGTCGCCTTACGTATTGAGCAGAAACTTGATGCTTTGCTCAGCCTTCCCTCCCGCATCAATCGGCTGAATCAGAACGCATTCATACTGCGCGATTTTACCCCTGGGGATCTAGAGGCCATAGACCGTTACCTCTACCATCAATCCCAAGTTTACGAAAATGTTGACTCTATTTTCTGGGGCAATCAGGAAGGAGATTTGATCGGCACAACCCACTTTGAACCGGGCCAATATATTTCGATGCAGGCTGGAGAGGCAACGGGTGGGGCCATTCAGTTTTATGCCCTTGATGCCCAGGGTCGTCGAAGTGAATTAATTCGGGAAACACCAGGATTTGATCCACGCGATCGCCCCTGGTACCAAGCCGCCGCTGCCGCAGGGCAGCCCACATGGGGCCGCATCTTCAAGTACCACGCCTATGACCGCATGGCCATCCCAGCCGTATCCCCAGTTTATGATGACGGTGGCACCCTAGTGGGTGTTTTGGGGAACAACTTTTTTCTGTCGCAAATTAGCGACTTTTTGGCTCAGATCAAGTTGGGTAAAACAGGTCAGACCTACATTATTGAACGCTCCGGTGAGATCGTCGCTAGCTCAACCCAGTCCCAACTGTTCATCATGCAAGACGGGATGGCCCAACGTATCCATATCACCGATAGTCAGAACCCACTGTTGAGAGAATCTGGTCAGTTTTTGATCGAGCAGTACCAAAATTTTGATGCCATTCAATCGGTGCAGCAACTGGATTTTCAGCTAGAGCAGTCCCGCCAATTAGTACAGGTTACTCCCTTTCAAGATGAGTTAGGCTTAGATTGGCTGATTGTTGTAGTCATGCCTGAATCAGACTTTATGGCTCAGATCCAGGCAGGGACTCGCCGCACCATACTTCTGTGCCTGTTAGCCCTAGCAGGCGCAACCGCATTCAGTTGGTTGACCAGTCGATGGATTGTTCGTTCCCTTCAGCAATTGATTCGGGCTTCCCAAGGGATTGCTGGGGGAAACCTCCAACAGACAATTCGTCCCGGCAACATTCAGGAATTGGCGAGCTTGGCCACTAGTTTTAATCAAATGGCAGCGAATTTACAAGATTCCTTCAATGCGCTAAATGATTCCAACCAAGCCCTGCAATCCACTCTGATTGATTTGCAAAGTAGTGAGCAAAAATTTCGCCGATTTGCAGAGAATAGCGATGCTGTTTTGTGGATTTATGATTTAGCGCATGATTGCTCTGTCTATGTTAGCCCAGCGTTTGAACGAGTGTGGCAGCGCAGTTGCGATGATCTGATGCAGGATCATCGGCTACTGCTCACATCCATTCATCCTGATGATCGGGGGCGATTTTTAGCCGAATTAGGCTCCCTGGAACAAGCCAATAGCTACGGTCTTGATTACCGGATTGTGTGGCCAGATGGTTCAATTCGGTGGATACGCGATCGCGGCTTCATCCTTTCTAAACAGGCAGGCATCCCCCAGTGGCTGGGCGGCATTGCCGAAGACATCACTGACCGCAAGCTCGTAGAGCAAGCCCTGACCGAGCGGGAAAGTAAGTACCGCCTCTTAGCAGAGAATATGAGCGATTTAGTCTGTCTCCACCAACTTGATAGCACCTATCTCTACATCAGTTCATCGGTCCAAGCATTGTTGGGGTACTCATCTCCAGACTTGCTGGGCACCCACCATTTTGACCTCGTCCATCCGGATGATCGCGATCGCATTCAGCAGGAGCTACAGGACTGTCTGGACGGAACGGCGGTATTTCTGACCTATCGAATTCGTAAAAAAATAGGGGTTTACTGTTGGTTTGAGACCATTGCTCAGGGGATCTTGGATGATGCTGGCCGCGTGTATCAATTCCAAACAACGTCCAGAGATATCACCGATAAAATGCGGATGCAAAAGAAATTGGAGCATGATGCCCTCCACGATGCATTGACGGGCCTGCCGAACCGCAACCTGGTGACAGAAAAGTTGCAAATGGCCCTTCAGCATCTCCATAACCATGATGATTACCAGTTTGCCCTGCTGTTCCTCGACCTTGATCGGTTTAAGTTGGTGAACGATAGCCTGGGTCACTTAGCAGGTGACGAGATTCTCATCACTGTTTCGCGCCGCATCCAATCAGCGGTCACCTCCCTCGATTTTGTCGCTCGCTTGGGGGGGGATGAGTTCATCATCATGTTGCAGGAGATTGGCGGACTACATGATGTGATCCGGGTGACTCGTCATGTGCTGGAGCAGTTGGACTGTCCAATTATGCTCAACCATCAACCGGTGGTAGTTGGTGGTTCCATTGGCATTGTCATGGGAACGCTGCGCTACGCAAACCCGGCGGATATGATTCGAGATGCCGATATTGCTATGTATCGGGCCAAGGAGAAGGGGCGATCGCGCTATGAGGTCTTTGACCCCGCTATGCACATCCAAGCCTGTGAACGCCTCCAATTGGAAAATGATCTGCGTCACGCCCTCGAGAAACAAGAGCTATTTATTTGCTATCAACCCATTATCAACTGCGAAACGGCTCAATTAAAGGGATTTGAAGCCCTGATTCGTTGGCAACATCCCCACCGAGGCTTGGTTTCCCCAGCTGAATTTATTCCCATCGCTGAAGAAACTCAATTGATCATCCCCATTGGCCTCTGGATGTTAGAGCAAGTTGCCCATCAAATCCAGGAATGGCAACAGTTGTGCCAGCGTCCCCAATTCAGGGCTGAAGCACTGGTGATTAGCGTCAACGTGTCCGCTGTCCAACTCAAGTCCGAAGGCTTTATCCAAAGCGTTGACCAAATCTTACAAGACACCGGATTATCTGGAGACCATTTTGTCTTTGAAATCACTGAAAGCATCTTGATTGACGATTTACACACCATCATCGAGATTCTCAAGCTCCTACGCGATCGCGCGATCGCCGTCAGCATTGACGACTTCGGCACTGGCTATTCCTCCCTTAGCTACCTCTGCAACTTGCCCATTACCATGCTGAAAGTCGATAAATCCTTCGTCAGTCAAATGCTCACAGGTCGCAAAAACCATCGAGTGGTCGAGACCATTTTGATTTTGACCCGACAGCTCGGACTCAAATCGGTGGCCGAAGGCATTGAAACCGTCGAACAACTTGAAGGTCTCAAAGCTTTAGGCTGCAATTATGGTCAAGGCTATCTGTTTAGCAAACCTGCACGGGCCACCGAAGCGGTCCATTGGCTGACCCATCTCCCCGAAATCATGGACCGCCAAGTTGGATCGACTTGATGCCAAAGAGAGTGGTCGCGACGGTTATGGAGGCGCACCAAGCGCCCCCATAAAACCGTCCTCAACATGGTTGTCGCTAACAACATGGTTGTCGCTAACAATGTGGTTGTCGCTACAGCTTGAGAGTAGGCCATAGTTACATTACAATATGTGAACAGAATATTAGAAGGTGGGTCATGCGGGTCGCAATTGTTGGCGCAGGATTAGCTGGATTGTCCACTGCGGTAGAACTGGTGGACGCTGGCCATGAGGTAGAAATTTTTGAATCCCGCCCCTTTGTCGGTGGCAAAGTTGGGAGTTGGGTGGATGCTGATGGCAACCATATCGAAATGGGACTGCACGTTTTTTTTGGCTGCTACTACAACCTGTTTGAACTGATGAAAAAGGTTGGTTCCTTTAAGGATTTGCGCCTCAAGGAACATATCCATACCTTCGTGAACCAGGGGGGCAAGCTTGGCTCACTCGATTTTCGGTTCCTAACAGGCGCTCCATTTAATGGCCTAAAGGCATTCTTCACGACATCTCAGCTATCGGTCCAAGACAAGCTCTCTAATTCTCTAGCACTTGGGACCAGCCCGATTGTGCGGGGATTGGTGGACTTTGAAGGGGCCATGAAAACCATTCGGGATCTGGACAACATCAGTTTTGCGGACTGGTTTCGCAGTCATGGCGGGTCCAATGGTAGCCTCAAGCGGATGTGGAACCCGATCGCCTATGCACTCGGCTTCATCGATACCGAGAACATCTCGGCTCGGTGTATGCTCACCATCTTCCAGTTCTTTGCAACTCGGACTGAAGCCTCCGTGCTCCGGATGCTAGAGGGATCACCTTATGAATACCTCCACCGCCCGATTTTGGATTATCTGGAACAACACAACACCAAGATTCACCTCCGGCGGCAGGTACGGGAAATTATGTTCGACGCTGAAGGGGAACAGGCCCAGGTGACAGGGTTGGCGATCGCCCAAGGTGACACCGTAGAGACAGTAACCGCCGATGCCTATGTGTGCGCCTGTGATGTCCCTGGCATTCAGCGACTGCTACCAGAGGCTTGGCGGCAATGGCCCCAGTTTGACAACATTTACAAATTAGACACCGTACCGGTGGCCACCGTTCAACTTCGCTTTGACGGTTGGGTGACAGAAATGTGGGATGCCAAAGCCCAAAAACGATCCTGTTGCGGTTCGGGCCTTGATAATCTCCTATACACGCCCGATGCGGACTTTTCTTGTTTCGCCGATCTCGCCCTGACTAGCCCCAGCGATTATTATCGGGAGGGCGAAGGGTCTCTCCTCCAGTGCGTGTTAACCCCCGGTGATCCCTTCATCAAGCAAAATAATGAAGCGATCGCCCAGCATGTCCTAGAGCAGGTTTACGAGCTATTCCCCTCTTCCCGTGGACTCAAGATGACCTGGTACAGCGTTGTGAAACTGGCCCAGTCCCTCTACCGGGAAGCCCCCGGAATGGAACCCTACCGCCCTGACCAGAAGACACCGATCGAGAACTTCTTCCTGGCAGGGAGCTATACACAACAGGACTATATCGATAGTATGGAAGGGGCAACCCTATCGGGGCGGCAGGCAGCGGCGGCGGTCTTGCAGCAACTGAGTCCTAGCACGGTAGCGGCAGCTAGCGTGGGGTAGCGGTCTGTGGTCGAACGTAGCGCTCTAACAGTACATTGAGGTTTAGCGATGGCAAATTGGCTTGAACATAGTGTCCAAGTTGAGGTGGGCGTTCCCATCGAAACCGTATGGGGTTTGTGGGCTGATTTGGAAAAAATGCCACTGTGGATGAAGTGGATTCACTCGGTGACAGTCATGCCGGATGACCCAAAGCTATCCCAGTGGCGATTTGCCTCTGGAGGGTTCCGCTTTAAGTGGCGATCGCGCATCACTGAACTTATCCACCAGCAGATCATCCGTTGGGAGTCAGTCGATGGATTGCCCAACCGAGGAGCTATCCGGTTCTACGACCGAGGGGAATCCAGCATCGTCCGCTTATCCATCTCATATGACGTGCCCGCCGTGTTGGCCTTTATGGATGATTGGTTTCTGGGCCGCCTAGTCGAGTCAACCATTCAAGAAGATCTGGAGCGGTTTCGGACCTATGCCTTAGCAACAGTGGACACATCTTCAACAGAGTTGTCTCGCTAAGTGAACGTTGTTGCCCTCAGCTAGGCGCTTAGGCCCTAGAAAATAGGCATGGTGTTGAGGGGGCAGAGCGAATCAACCAGGCGATGAAATAAGACGATGAAATAAGGCGATGAAGCAGTATCTAAGCGTGCATCTACGAGTGCTACGGCTGTTTTGGGGAGCGGCGATCGCCGCTGAATTAGAGTATCGCCTGAACTTTGCGATCGCCTTCTTTACTAGCCTAGGGGGCTTAGTGGGCAGCCTGTTCGGCCTATTCTTATTTTATCGAACGGATTATACGTTCCAGAACTGGAGCTGGGACGAATCTTTGCTAGTTCTAGGGATGTTTACCTTGCTACAAGGGTTCGCTGCTACCTTTTTAGCGCCCAACTTGAACCGCATCGTCCGCCACGTTCAGGAAGGAACCCTCGACTTTGTATTGCTCAAACCCATCAGTTCGCAATTTTGGTTATCCACCCGCACGATCTCTCCTTGGGGACTACCAGACGTGCTGTTTGGTCTTGCGATCATTGGCTATGCTGGACAGCACCTCAATTTAACCGCCCAGAATTACGGCACGAGCCTGATTCCTATTCTCTGCGGTTTTCTCAGCCTCTACAGTTTGTGGTTCATGCTGGGAGCTACCAGTATTTGGTTCGTCAAAATTTACAACGTCACGGAGGTATTACGGGGACTGTTGGAAGCCGGACGCTACCCCACGATCGCCTACCCAGTGGGCTATCGCATCTTCTTTACCTTCGTGGTTCCCGTCACCTTTCTCACCACGGTGCCTGCCCAAGCCTTACTCAATCGGCTTGATAACCAGTGGTTACTCGCTGCCCTAGGGTTGGCGATCGCCCTCCTTTGGCTATCCCAACAGTTCTGGCGGTTTGCTCTACGCTTTTACACCAGTGCCTCCAGTTAGGCCACGCAATTTTGTCACGCAATTTTGTCACGCAATTGCGTTCACGAAATTCTGTTACTCAACCAAGTCCAACAGCCCCATCCGGAGGCGATCATGAATAGACTGCACCAACTTGATTTCCTCAGAAGAGAGCACTTCATCGGACTTAGCCACATAGAATAGAAAGTCCTCATCCGCACGGGTGATACAGCCAGAACCCACAATACGCTCCGCCGTTTCTTTGAGGCGTTGCTTGACTGACCGCGCCGCTTTAGGGCGTACAGGTGTTATGAACATTAGATTCTCAAAACTCCATTTATTAAAGAAGACTGGCTAAAAAAGGCTGGCTACAAGCCATCAACCAGTTGTCATCATCTAGGCAGTCAGCCCTCGCCTACCTGAACACAAGCGGTTGGACCTGACCACAATGGGTATCTGTGATGTCAGCTACCCTGATGGTTTTATACACACCCTCTATCTTAGGGGATCTACTGAAAAGTTTCCATCTTGCACCCGCACAATCACTGAATTTGGGCTGAAAAATGACTGCCATTCCTCGGTGAAGCATTCCCAAATCCGTGGTATCACTCAGCAGTAGCCCTCTAGTCTCCGTGTTTCTACCCTAAACTACAACGACCCAGCCATACAATCCGCAAAGTCTGAAAAAAGCACTGCACAAAAAAGCACCGCGCTATGGCGATGCTTTTCTGCTAAAGAATACAATTCTGCTCGAACATCCCACCCATGCCATGTACACGGAACATGCACGCAGGATATTTTGCCGTCTAAAACTGCACTACATTCTAAGTTGCTTTCCCTCGAATCGTGTCGTAATGACCGATGAACCATTGATAGGTGGTTTCAATACCGTCTTTCAACGACGTTTTGGGCTGCCAGCCTAGGGCTTTTAGCTTAGAGATGTCTAGGAGTTTGCGAGGGGTGCCGTCCGGTTTAGAGGTATCAAACACGATTTCTCCATCATAGCCAACCACAGCTTTCATGGTGAACGCTAACTCTTTGATGGAGACCTCGTCCCCGGTCCCTACATTAACAAAAATGGGGTCGTTGTAGTTTTGCATCAAAAATAGGAGCGCATCCGCTAGATCATCGACATAGAGAAACTCCCTCAGGGCTGTGCCCGTGCCCCATACTTCCACGCTGGGTTGATGATTAATCTTAGCCTCATGGAACTTTCGCATCAATGCTGGTAAGACGTGGGAGTTGGCCAAGTCAAAGTTATCGTTGAGACCATATAGATTAGTGGGCATGGCGGAAACAAAATTAACACCATACTGATGGCAGTAGTTCTCACAAAGCTTTAGCCCTGCTATTTTGGCGATCGCATAGGGCTCATTCGTCGGTTCTAGAAAACCCGTCAGGAGTGCATCTTCCCGCATAGGCTGAGGACAGAGTTTGGGATAAATACAGGAAGAACCCAAAAATAGGAGCTTCGCCACACCATTTTGATAAGCTGCATGAATGATATTCGCTTCAATCATCAGATTATCGTAAATAAACTCAGCCCGATAGGTATTGTTGGCATGAATACCACCCACTTTAGCTGCTGCGAGGAAAACATAGTCCGGTCGCTCCTGCTCAAAAAACGCATTCACATCAGCTTGCGATCGCAGATCCAACTCTCGACTACTGCGGAGAACAAGATTGTCATACCCGTTAGCCTGTAATGTCCGAACAATAGCATTACCGACTAATCCGTTATGACCAGCGATATAGATCTTGGCATTTGTTTGCATAGGAGATAGTAAAAAAATTAACTTTAAGGAGTAGGAAGGAGGGCAGTCCCCCTAGTGCCTCACTGGCAACCAGATTGTTGCACCTTACATTAATTCCCGAAAGAACACCCATCAAGTTTGATAACGTGATGGGATGCAATAGAACTTGAGATACAAGAGAACCTGATTGCTCATGAGACCGACGTACCAAATCTAGACCACCCTTAGGTCACAGATCCCACCATGTTTTGACGAACAGTGGCTGCCTCCATATTCTCTTCGGCAACATTGCCGTTGACGGAGACAATTCCCAGGGACTTGAGGTCAGCCTGGACCATAATAGCCACCAACTCCTCAAAGGTCACAGACGGTGCCCACCCCAGTTTTTCCTTCGCCTTGGCCGGATCACCAATGAGCAAATCGACCTCAGCAGGGCGGAGATAGCGCTTATCAAACTCAACATAGTCTTCCCAATTGAGATTGACATGATTAAAGGCCGCTAACAGGAAGTCACGTACAGAATAGGTTTCCCCAGTGGCAACCACATAGTCATCGGGCTGGTCTTGCTGCAACATCAGCCACATTGCCCGAACATAGTCTTTTGCATATCCCCAATCCCGCTTAGAATCCAGGTTCCCCAAATACAGCTTCTTCTGTTGTCCAGCTACAATTCGGGCGACAGCACGAGTAATCTTACGGGTTACAAAGGTCTCACCTCGACGGGGCGACTCATGGTTAAACAAAATACCGTTGCAGGCAAACATATCGTAAGATTCCCGATAGTTCACCGTCTGCCAGTGACCATAGACCTTGGCACAGGCGTAGGGACTACGGGGATAAAAGGGCGTCGTTTCCTTCTGAGGGACTTCTTGGACCTTCCCGAACATTTCAGACGAACCAGCCTGATAATAGCGGACCTCATTCCCTGTCCGTTGCTGATAATCGCGGACGGCTTCCAATAACCGGAGAACCCCCATCCCAACCGCATCAACCGTATACTCAGGCGCATCGAAGCTCACACGAACATGGGACTGGGCACCCAAGTTATAGATCTCTGTAGGCTCTACTTGCTCTAAAATTTTGCGTAGGGTCGTACCATCGGTCAAGTCACCGTAGTGTAAAAATAGCTTCGCATCCTCTTTGTGCGGGTCTTCATAAATGTGATCAATCCGGTCTGTGTTGAAGGTAGAGGTTCGGCGGATAATACCATGAACTTCATATCCGTTATCAAGCAGCAGCTCACTTAGATATGACCCATCTTGACCAGTGATTCCGGTAATTAAGGCGCATTTTCGTTGAGTCATCTATTTTCCTCGCAATCCTTAGGATAGAAACTAAATTATAAGCACTAGGTTTTTGCCTGGTGTCACATCAGATCCAGTTCTTTGACACAAACCCAAGAACCGTTCTGAAGAGGGACATCTCCCTAAATGGAAAACCAACAGTATGCCCTATGTCATCAGAGACAATGTTCTAACCCATGTTGCTGTCGCTGTCATTCTAGGCAGACTCAGAGTTAGAACAATTCCCATTGTAAAAGCAACACTTTACATAAGGTTCCCTATTTTCCCTACGTACTTTCACATTGGTCAATATTTTTTATGACTATCTTCACAACGAGAGCGCTCAGAAAAAACGGATTTCCAGTTCCAATACCCGGATTGATTGATTCAACCATGCACTCAGAATGACATGATCCCTCGTGCAGCTTGTATTGAGTGAGGGGTCAAGCTGGAT
>JBFRWC010000353.1:0-10902 GCA_051439365.1 Leptolyngbyaceae cyanobacterium | reverse complement strand
TACATCCCAGAAAAATTTAGTTCTCGCTTTGTTCTCGCACAATCCTGTAAGTAGAGATGAATTAAGCTTTGGTATGTTATCCCTTTTACTTGCGCCACTTGCTTGAAAAAAGAGAGGGTGGCATCATCGAGTTGCAATCTCACCTCTTGGTTAAGGGATTTGGCATAAGGATTTTGAATCGAATTGGAAAAATCGTAGTTATCTCTCATAGCGAGATCCCTCATATTGGCGCTGTTCAAATTTATTTGCCCTTGCGGTTTTGGGTTTTGGCCGGGAGTGGGGGCGATCGCTCTTGAAGTGGAACTCATGAGAGCTGTTGAGAGTAGGAGCGATCGCTCTCCCCGTGCGGCACCGATCCGGTGCTAAGGATGTCGGCAATCATCTCTTGCCAAGCAACATTAGGACTTACAGCTCATAGGTGACATAAACATCAGCATCCATTGTTCGTTGTTTTTCGAAGCCTAACTTGTCACAAATATGTTGCATGGCACGGTTGTCGGGGAGAATGGTAGCGGAAATCCGATCCAGCCCTTCATCTCGGCCAATCTCCAGCAACCGTTGCAACAATTGTGTTCCTAACCCTTGGCCGTGGTGGCGATCGCTCACCAACATGCCAAACTCGGCTTCGTTGCGCCCATGTAGCTTACTGAGGCGGCCAATCCCCAGAATTTCATGCTGTCCCGTCTCCGGATTGTAATAATCCGACACTAAGGCAATTTCCCGATCATAATCGAGGAAACAAATGCGAGTCAGCCGTTCGTGGGATACCCGTGTCCGCAAATTAATCAGGTGAAAGTAACGAAAATAAACGCTTTCCTCCGACAAGGTTTTGTGAAAGTTAACCACCAATGGTTCATCTTCAGGACTGAGAGGGCGAATGGTTGTCAGCTTACCATCAGCCAAATTCCACTGTTGGACATACTGGTGAGGATAGGGCCGAATCGCGGCAGGGGGAATGCTGGCTGGATCAGTATCGATATCATGCAACACGACCCGCGCATCCAAGGCTAGTAGGCGATCGCCAGAAACCAACAATGGATTAATATCAATTTCTTTAATGTCAGGATGGTCAACCACTAATTGGCTAAACCGCACCAGCAGTTGTTCTAGCGCCTCCATGTCAATGGCTTGACGGCCCCGCACTCCTTGTAGGGCTTGGTAAATTTTGGTGCGTTCCATCATCCGGCGGGCGAGGGTCGTGGTGAGTGGGGGCAGTCCGAGGGCGCGATCGCGGAACACTTCCACCAACTGCCCCCCGGTGCCAAACAGCAACACTGGCCCAAACTGGGGATCGAGGCTGCTGCCCACAATTAACTCGTAGCCCTCTAAGGAGACCATTGGCTGGACCGTTACGCCCAAGAAAGCATTTGCGCTGGTATCAGTGTCGGTGGAAACAGGCTGGGCATTTTGTTGAATGGTCGCAAAGGCCGTACGAACCGCAGCATCGTCTTTGAGATGAAGCTGTACCCCGCCCACATCGGTTTTGTGGGTGATGGTGTGGGAGTGGAGTTTGAGAACCACGGGGTAGCCGATGGTGGTGGCGATCGCCACTGCCTCATCCACCGTTGTCGCCACATGAGTTTCCACTGTGGGAATATCGTAGGCCGTGAGCAATTGCTTGGACTCCCATTCGCTCAGGAAGGAACGGTTGCTATCCTGAGCCGTTTGCAAAATTTGCGCTACGGTTCCGTGGTCAAACTCATGGTCCGTGGCCAACCGAGGGGTTTCGTATAGCCCCTTTAAGTTGTAACTATACTGGCCCATCAAATTAAAGACCTGAGCCGCCGTATCGGGATAGGGGAAAGTAAAAAGATTAGCCTGATTGAGAATCCGTTCCCCCTGGTCAATTTCATCACCGCCCATCCAACTGGCCAGCAGCGGCTTTTTCCCCTTGAGCTTCTTCGCCACGGTCACAAGATTTTCCGCCGTCGCCGTGGGGTCGGTCATGGCCTGGGGAGTGAGAACGACCAATAAGCCATCACTGTTGGGATCAGCCGCTACCACATCCAAGGTTTGGGCATAGCGTTCCGGCGTGGCATCCCCCAAAATATCGATAGGATTGCGATGACTCCAATGGGGCGGCAAAATCTGATCCAGTTTAGCAATAGTCTCATCGGCTAGGGGCGCGAGTTCACCGCCGCTACTCATTAAAGCATCCGTCGCCAGCACCCCCGGTCCCCCAGCATTGGTAACAATAGTGAGGCGCTTGCCCTTGGGTCGGGGTTGCTTGGCCAAAATTTCTGCCATGTTAAAGAGTTCGTCAATGCTGTTGACCCGCAACACCCCACAGCGTTGGAAGGCGGCATCCAAGACATCATCACTGCCCGATAAGGCTCCCGTGTGGGACGCGGCGGCTTCGGCAGCGGCTTGGGTCCGCCCCGATTTGATCACAATAATCGGTTTGCTCAAGGCTACTTCCCGCGCTGCGGAGAGAAAGGCACGGGCATTGCCGATGGACTCCATATAAATGACGATGCTGTGGGTGTTGGGATCATCACCGAGATAATCAATCAGGTCGCCCCAACTGACATCCAGCATGGAGCCGATGGAGATAAAGGCACTAAAGCCGACGTTTTCGCGGAAACTCCAGTCCAGAACTGAGGTGCAAAGGGCACCGCTCTGACTGATGAAGCCCACGTTGCCAGGACGGGCGATCGCACTCGCAAAGGTCGCATTCAACCCTGTCGTTGGACACATTAACCCTAAACAGTTAGGGCCAATAATCCGCATATCACCTTGTCGAGCGATCGCCAGAATCTCCTGCTCCAGCTTGATCCCCGCCTCCCCGATTTCCTTGAAGCCGGAGGAGAGAATAATCGCTGCTTTAATCCCCACTTCGACGCACTCTTGAATCACCTGAGGCACTGCCGCTGCTGGGATGGCAATGATCACCAGGTCCACAGGTTCGGGCACGTCATGAATCGACGCATAGGCTTTGATGCCCAAAACACTAGAACGATTGGGATTGACCGGAAAGACAGTGCCGCCAAAGGAACTACTGATTAAATTCCACAGGAGGGTGCGACCGACGCTTTCCGGTTCTTCTGTCGCCCCAATGACGGCGATCGCCTTTGGGGCAAAAAAAGGAGTCAGGGGTTGATACTCTGTTCGGAGAATATCGTGGGATGGATCGGTTAGGAGAGAGGATTGACCCATCGTGGGTGAAGTGAGATTGGGACGAGTTGCCATCATTGAAGAATACCTGGCTTAGCTTTGTGTGGATCTAAATTTGTGTGGATCTCAAACTATCTGAATACAATATCAGCGTACTATCACTGCACTATCACTGCACTATCACTATCCAGAACGTTCGCTATCCAGAACGTTCCCGAAATCATGATCTAAAAAAATCGTGATCTAAAAAAATCGTGACTTAAGACGTGGTACCTATCAATCATCCACCAGGATTATAGTCCAGATCCCCATAGACGCAGATTATCTTAACTAATTTAATTTCTACTAACCTAAGTTAAATTTTGACTTGATTTTCCATGGTCCTCTTTTCTCCGAATTGATCAACGAAGGTACCCATTTAACGCTTTGTATACAGTCTGCCTGCGGCAAACTCGTTTTGTGATAGAAATATCTCTATATCTTGACTGAGTTTCCACTAGGTCTAATAAATACGTCTAATAAATCAGAGGACTCAATTGGCCTGTGTCGTAGAACTCTTTGACGACACGCTTGAGGTTAATTTATTCATCGCGCCCCAACAAAATGCTTCGATTAACGAACTTTTATGAATTCAAGTCTAGCTTTGTAATATACCGAATTTAGAATCACTAGATGTCAATTCTTTCCATCCCTATTCCGATTTGACTGATCCCAAAGAAAACGTGGATAATGTAGCCCACTTTTGGGTGCCATTTGGCAACGTGGAACGGGTTGAGGTCATGCCGTTTCATCGCCTGGGATCAACCTAATGGAAGTTTTTGGGGTATGACTATACTCTATAGGGATACTGACTCTATGAATTATTGCTCTTCAGCCATTTTGCCCAATCCAGTCTTAATGTTTTCTACCTGTTTGTGGGCTGGATTTCGGTTTTAGCCGAAGCGAAGTAACGAGATAGATGGGGTGCTTCGCGCTCCAATATCTCGCCTAAAGTGGATACCCTGTAAGCTTTCAGCCTCATATTGCTCAAAACCTGTCACCCTTTAGCAGTGAGATAAGGATTCTATGACCATTACCAATGCTCAACAACTCGAACAGTTGATTGATCGTGTCCAAGCGGCTCAAGAAATCTACTCCACGTTTAGCCAACAACAAGTGGATCGGATCTTTAAGCAAGCGGCGATCGCCGCCAACAATGCCCGAATCCCTCTCGCCAAGCACGCTGTCGCTGAAACGAGTATGGGCGTGATTGAAGACAAGGTGATCAAACATCACTTTGCCTCGGAGTATATCTACAACAAGTACAAAAACGAGAAAACCTGTGGGGTGGTGTCATCGGATCTGCACTACGGCATCCAAAAGGTGGCCGAGCCGCTAGGGGTGATTGCGGGGATCATCCCGACGACCAACCCGACTTCTACTGCTGTTTTTAAGGCGTTGCTGTGTCTCAAGACGCGCAACGCCTTAATTATTTCACCCCACCCCCGTGCCAAGGGCTGTACGATTGCAGCAGCACGGGTGGTGCTAGAAGCGGCAGTGAATGCAGGCGCGCCGGAGGACATCATCGGCTGGATTGATGAACCCACGGTGGATCTGTCCCAGGCGTTAATGCAGCATAGTGCCACCAAGCTGATTTTGGCCACAGGTGGTCCTAGCATGGTGAAAGCGGCTTACTCATCGGGTCATCCCTCACTGGGGGTGGGGGCTGGGAATACACCAGCGGTGATTGATGAGACCGCTGATATCCAAATGTCGGTTAGCTCAATTTTGCTGAGTAAGACGTTTGACAACGGCATGATTTGTGCGTCAGAGCAGTCAGCGATCGCCACGGACGCTACCTATGATGCGATCAAAGCCGAATTTATCAAGCGGGGAGCTTATATCCTCAATGAAGAAGAGCAGCAGCGAGTCTCTGACATCATCCTCAAAAATGGTCGCCTGAATGCAGGCATTGTGGGGCAGTCGGTCAAAGAGTTGGCGAATTTAGCGAAGCTCGATGTGCCAGAAGGGGCCAAGCTCTTGATTGGGGAAGTCAGCAAGGTGGGCTTGGATGAACCCTTGTCCTACGAAAAGCTGTCACCGATTTTGGCCCTGTATCGGGTGCCCGACTTTGATGCAGCAGTGGACACCGCTAAGGCATTGGTGAACTTTGCCGGACGGGGCCACACCTCAGTGCTGTATACGAATCCAGCCAATAGCGATCGCATCAGCAAGTTTGAACATGAACTGGCCACCTCACGGGTGTTAATTAATACGCCATCGTCCCAGGGGGCGATCGGGGACTTGTATAACTTCAAGCTCGATCCGTCCTTGACCCTGGGGTGTGGAACCTGGGGCGGCAACTCGGTCTCGGAAAACGTGGGTGTGCAGCACTTGCTGAATATCAAGACCGTGACGGAGCGGCGGGAAAACATGCTCTGGTTCCGGGTGCCGCCGAAAATCTATTTCAAATATGGCTGTATTGCCACGGCCTTGACCGATTTGGAAGGGAAGCAACGGGCCTTCATCATTACTGACAAGCCCCTGTATGACATGGGTATGACCCGCACCATCGTTGACGCGCTGGATGATTTGGGCATCGAGCATGATATTTTCTACGATGTTGAGCCTGATCCCTCCCTGTCCACGGTCCACAAAGGCTTGGACATGATCAACCGATTCCAGCCGGATGTGTTGATTGCCTTGGGCGGCGGGTCGCCGATGGATGCAGCCAAGATTATGTGGCTGATGTATGAGCATCCTGATGTGGACTTTGATGGCTTGGCCATGCGGTTTATGGACATCCGCAAGCGGGTGTATGATTTGCCAGACTTGGGCCAGAAGGCGATTATGGTGGCGATTCCCACCACCTCTGGGACTGGATCTGAGGTTACGCCTTTCTCGGTGGTGACGGATGATCGGGTAGGCATCAAGTATCCTCTGGCCGATTATGCCTTGACTCCCAATATTGCCATTGTTGATCCAGCCTTGGTGTTGAACTTGCCCAAGCGATTGACGGCCTATGGTGGCGTGGATGCCTTGACCCATGCCTTGGAAGCCTATGTGTCGGTGCTGGCCACGGAGTTTACCGATGGTCTGGCCATTGAAGCCATCCGGTTGTTGATGGAGTATTTGCCCCGTGCCTACCACAAAGGGGCCGATGATCCCGAAGCTCGTGAGAAGGTCCACTATGCCGCCACCATCGCAGGTCTGGCCTTTGCCAATGCCTTCCTAGGGATTTGCCACTCGATGGCCCACAAGTTGGGGTCCACTTTCCATGTGCCCCACGGCTTGGCCAACGCCTTGATGATTTCCCACGTCATTCGGTACAACGCCACTGATGCCCCCTTCAAGCAGGCGATTTTCCCCCAGTATGAGTATCCCCAAGCGAAAGCTCGGTATGCGGCGATCGCCACTGCTCTGGGGTTAGGCGGTAGCACCGACGATGAGCGTGTGGATAACCTAATTCAGGCGGTAGAAGACCTCAAGCGAAATCTGGAAATTCCCACCGCAATCAAAGACGTGTTGATGGAAGATGAGCATATCTTCTTTGCCAACCTAGATCTGATGGCGGAGCAAGCCTTTGATGACCAATGCACTGGGGCGAATCCCCGCTATCCATTGATTAGTGACTTGAGAGATCTGTTTGTCGCCGCCTATTGGGGCGATCAAACCACAGCGATGGCGATTGAGGTGGCCATGGAGGTCCAGTCTGACACGGATACTCCGGCAGGCACAACCAAAGCAGCAACGGTCAAAGCTTAGACCCCGGTTCTAAGGTCCTAACGTCCCAACCTCTAGCCCTTTGGTACCATCTAGCTCCCAGTCTCCAGGCTGGGAGCTAGCTAGGGAGACTCCGGCTCCCGTTTACTCTCAAGTAGAGTCAGAGCCTCTGGTTGATTCCCAGCAAGACACTGGGAATGGGATCTGCGTTCGATTTAGCACTGTGTTAAGGGAATCTTGGTAAATTGAAGCTTTTCTAAATCGGTAAGTTACACTTGAGCGTGAACTAGATGTGGTCGCTAGAAACTATTCCAGTAAAGGTTTTTGGCGACTTCCCTATCTTCGTTGATTGGTTTTGGGTTTCACCTGCAACGGGTTGCCAAGCGAGGCGAGACTACCTTGCCAAACTTAACCGTGGAACTCCCAGGGGTTTGATAGAGCGATAGGGGGTGTTTGGTTCATGCCGCTGTTTTCGTTGCTGGCTATTTTCGTTTCTGTAATTATCATTTTTGGCCTATGACTGCTTCCATTCCCGCAACACAAGTTCAGATCCAAGTTGAGGACGATCGCACCGGACTAAGTATTGAAACGCTCAAACGGGCATTTCTGGATAATTTATATTACCAACAGGGCAAGTTTCCAGCGATCGCCAGCCCCGTGGATTACTACACGGCCCTGGCGTATACGGTGCGCGATCGCCTGCTTCAGTGCTGGCTGAGCAGCCTCGCCACTTATGCTGAGGAGCGTCCCCGTACCGTCTGCTACCTCTCGGCTGAATTTTTGCTGGGGCCACACTTGGGCAATAATCTGATTAACCTAGGTATTTACGAGCCTGTCAAACAAGCGATTACGGAACTGGGCTTGGATCTGGAAACCTTGCTGGAACAGGAAGTAGAACCCGGTTTGGGCAATGGCGGCTTGGGTCGGCTAGCGGCCTGTTACTTGGACTCCCTGGCCACGTTGGGTATTCCCTCCTATGGCTACGGCATTCGCTACGAATTTGGCATTTTTGACCAAGATGTGCGGGAGGGTTGGCAAGTAGAGCGCACTGACAAGTGGCTGCGCAACGGCAACCCGTGGGAAATTGCCCGTCCAGAATGGGCCGTGGAAGTGAAATTAGGGGGCCATACCGAAACCTACGTAGACGAACACGGTCAGCGGCGCACCAACTGGATGCCTGCCCAAATTATTCGCGGTATTCCCTACGACACCCCGATTCTAGGCTATCGCACCAACACCGCCAACACCCTACGGCTCTGGTCCTCCGAAGCCCCAGAATCCTTCGACTTTACCGCGTTTAATGCGGGGGACTACATGGGCGCGGTTTACAATAAGCTGACCTCAGAAAATATCTCCAAGGTGCTTTACCCCAACGACGATATTTCCCAAGGGAAGCAATTACGACTGACCCAGCAATTCTTCTTTGTTTCCTGCTCGTTGCAAGACATGATTCGACGGGCTAAGCGGGAGCAAACCCCCCTCAACAAGTTCCACGAAAAATATGCGGTCCAGCTCAATGACACCCACCCAGCGGTGGCGGTGGCAGAGTTAATGCGGCTCCTCGTGGATGAGGAACATCTAGAGTGGGATCAGGCGTGGGAAATCACCCAAAAAACCCTGGCTTACACCAACCATACCCTGCTACCGGAAGCCTTAGAGAGATGGCCTGTGGGCTTGTTTGAGCAGCTCTTGCCCCGGCATATGGAAATTGTCTACGAAATTAATGCTCGGTTCTTGCAAGATGTGCGGATTCGGTTCATGGATGATGGCGATCGCCTCCGTCGCATGTCCATCATTGACGAGACCGGAGAACGCTACGTCCGCATGGCTCACCTCGCCTGCGTTGGCAGTCACGCCATTAACGGGGTGGCCCAGTTGCACACCGACTTGCTGAAGCAGGATGTCCTCCACGACTTCGCCGAAATGTACCCGGAAAAGTTCACCAATATGACCAACGGGGTCACGCCTCGACGGTTTGTGTTGCTGAGCAATCCCCGCCTCAGTAGCCTGATCACCAGCAAAATTGGGGATGGCTGGTTACGGGACTTGAAGCAATTGAAACAACTGGAGCAATTTGTCGATGATCCCAGTTTCTGCAAAGACTGGCGTGATATCAAACACACCATCAAGCAAGAGTTGGCAGACATTATCCAGCGGGACTACGGTATCACTATCAACCCCTACTCCATTTTCGATATCCAGTCCAAGCGGATTCATGAATACAAGCGGCAGCACTTAAACGTCCTGCACATTATCCATCTCTACAACCGAATCAAGGCCAACCCCGATTTGGACATCACTCCCCGCACCTTCTTGTTTGGCGGTAAAGCGGCACCGGGGTACTTTATGGCCAAGCTGATTATCAAGCTCATCCACTCCGTCGCCGATGTGGTCAACACCGATCCGGCGATCGGCGATAAGCTCAAGGTTGTCTTCCTCAAGGGCTATAGTGTCAAGCTAGCCCAGAAGATTTATCCAGCAGCAGAGTTATCGGAGCAGATTTCCACTGCAGGCAAGGAAGCCTCTGGGACAGGAAATATGAAATTTGCCATGAACGGGGCCATGACCATTGGTACCTTGGATGGGGCCAACATCGAAATTCGCGAAGAAGTTGGGGAAGAGAACTTCTTCCTGTTTGGCATGACGGCTGAAGAGGTCTATGCGAAACGAGCAGGGGGGTACAATCCTCGCGAATATTATGACGCTAATCCAGATCTGAAACTGGTGATTGACCGGATTGCCTCCGGGTTCTTCTCCCACGGCGACACGGAATTATTCCAGCCGATTTTGGATTCGTTACTGAACTCTGACCCCTTCTTCCTGTTGGCAGATTATCAATCCTATGTGGATTGTCAAGATCGAGTCGCGGCAGCCTACCGTGATCAGGATAAATGGACCCGGATGTCGATTCTGAATTCGGCCCGAATGGGTAAGTTTTCCTCGGATCGGTCTATCCAAGATTACTGTGATGGCATTTGGAAAGTGGACCCGCTTGATGTCTCCATCCGCACCTTCTTTGGCGGCGAGTAGTTCAACTTTATCCTGATGCCTTCCCCCATCCTGGTGCCTAGCCTCTGGCTAGGTACCGCTCAGGAGCCTCTGGCTCCAGCAACGCGACACGCCTTTCCCAGCGAAATGAGAGGAACAAGGAATTCCTAAATCATGAATATTCTAATTTTGAATGCAGGGTCGAGTAGTCAGAAAAGCTGTTTGTATGCTCTACCGGATGATCACCTGCCAGACCAACCCCTAGAGCCGCTGTGGGAAGGCAGCATTGATCTAACCTATGGGGAAGGGCTGGCAGAAATTAAGGTCAGCAATGGGCATGGGGTGACGAATCGACAAACGGCTCCGGCGGGCGATCGCACCCAACTCACCCAAACCCTACTGCAAACCCTGTGGCAAGGCCCAACCAAAGTGGTGGAGGGACCGGAGGCGATTCATGGTGTGGGCCATCGCGTCGTACATGGGGGCCAGGTTTATCAGGAAGCGGCCCGAATTGACGACGATGTCATGGCAACGATCCGCGAGTTGATTCCCCTGGCTCCGGTACATAATCCTGCAAACCTGGCCGGGATTGAAATTGTCCTGGATTTGTTGGGGAAAGCAGTGCCCCAGTTTGCCATTTTTGATACCGCCTTTCACCGCTCGATCCCCGATGCAGCGGCAGTGTATCCCGGTCCTCAGGCTTGGCTGGAGCAGGGCATCCGCCGCTACGGCTTCCACGGCACCAGCCATGAGTACTGCGCCACCCGTGCAGCGACCCTGTTGGGCAAACCCTTGTCAGACGTGCGGCTGATTACCTGCCATTTGGGCAATGGTTGTTCCCTGGCCGCAGTTCGGGACGGGCAATGTGTGGACACCACCATGGGCTTTACCCCGCTGGAAGGGTTGATGATGGGCACCCGATCCGGGTCAGTGGACCCTGGAATATTATTTTATTTGATGCGGGAAAAAGGGTTAAGCGTCGATGAGTTAGACAAAATGCTGAATAAGCAATCGGGACTCAAGGGCTTGTCCGGGGTGTCCAATGATATGCGGTTGTTGCTGGAGGCGATCGCTCAAGGCAACGCCCAAGCGAAACTG
>JBFRWC010000352.1:0-17825 GCA_051439365.1 Leptolyngbyaceae cyanobacterium | reverse complement strand
GTCACATCTTGGACTAGGCCATAAGTTGTAATGGGCTGGCCATCTAAATATTGGATAAATGTATCAACTTTGGTGTAGATGACCTGATCACCTCTCAGAAACCGACAGGTGAGATTAATGCGAGGTTCATTGGCAATAAATGCACTTTGACATTGCTCCACAACCCCATCTTTTTCGCCGGGATGAATTTTATTCATCAACTCATCAAAGGTGGTTTCTGAGGCTGATAAGCCTAGAATGTCCTGGGCTCGCAGATCATAGTAAATGGTGTCTGAAGCGAAGTCATGTTGAAACGTCCCACAATTTGTGCCCGTGAGTGTTAGCTCTATTTTCTGATTCCGCTGGATCAGGAGCCTTTCTTGTTCTTTGCGTCCCGTGATGTCAAAATTAACAACCTGGATATAGTCTTTTGAACCAACTTGGACATGGGTCAGGTGGAGCAGGACATCTTTAATAACTCCTTGCTTGGTTTTGTACTGGGTTTCAAAACTTGTACTGCCTTCCCTAAGAATGACCCCAATCGCCTGCTTTACCGCTGTCTCGTTGTAGTGAATATCAAAATCCCAGACATTGAGCTGTGGGATTTCCTCAGCGTCGTAGCCAATAAGCTGACAAAATTGCTCATTGACTTGAGAGATTGTGATGGTTGGTACATCGAAAACGGCAACGGGATTAGCTTGCTCAAACAAGGCTTGATAAAATGTTTTTAACTTATCCCGTTCATCTAAGGCTGCTCGCAACTGATTTAGAGCTGTAGACAGATCTTGATTGTTTTGGGCGATCGCCCGTTCCTGTTCCTTTTGTTCCGTGATGTTGGTAAAAACGCCTTGAATATAGTCTCTTGAGTTGACTGAAAAATACCAGGCATTGATGATGACATCAACGATCGATCCCTGCTTGGTTCGGTATCGGGTTTCAAATCTGTCGCTGCCCTCAGCAATAATTCTGCCAATATGGTTGTGAAACTCCTCTTCCGATTCAGTAACATCTAAGTCGAGTATATTGAGTTTCAATATTTCCCCTCGTTCGTAACCAGAAAGCTGACAGAAGGCATCATTACACTGACAGAGAACTCCAGCCTGCACATCAAACACGGCGATCGGGCTAGAGTGATCAAACAGGGCTTTATAATGTGCGGCAGTCTCATCTCGCTCTCGTTGAGCTTCTCTGAGTTGCCGCCTTAATTCTTCGTAGGTCAGCGGTCGGCCAAAATCAAATCGATGGTACTCAGACAAATCTAAGGAAGAAGGCTCAATCCCAAAGTACTCCAAAGCATCATAGATACTAGAAAACATCTCCATGTTTTCAGATGACTCTGGAGACGTGTCCATGTTGGATTGAATATACCCCAGCATTACCTCATGTTGGAGCTTGCCGACGACTGCCGCTGATCGAACCTCCGCTGCCCCGTGAAATTGAGTGGTCAGACGCATTAGTTGACGCAATCTGGCTTCCGTGACCTCTGAGGTGAAATCCGTGTCGTGAAGTCCTATCTCAATAAAACCTGGTTCAGTCTCTGGGTGATTAAAGATTGCCCGATAGCCATCCAATAGCTCATTATCCGTTACCACCCCATGAAACAGGGTAATGACGAGTCGGTGTTCAGGGATGTACTCAAATTTAATGGGCATTTTAGCTTCTATGCTCCCCTATAAGCCCCTTAATGATATAACTCTGTTAGTGATCCGGGTCCTTTCTAAGGCCTAAATTCAAGTATCTTTGGACTGTCGCGATCGCGTTGCTTTTAAAAAGTCGAGCGAATCAGGGCCTAGTTGCTAAAATCCACTAGATGCAGCATTGCCCACCCCTTGGAACATCAACCAAGACAGGATAAAGTTGGTGACAAAAATCAGCAGCAGCGCTGTGACAACTGCGGTCGTGGTGGATTGTCCCACCCCTTTAGCTCCTCCTGTCGTCGTTAGCCCCCAACTAGCTCCAATAATGGCCACAAGGCTACCAAAGACAGCAGATTTGACCATGGCACTGATGAGATCCCAAACTTCTAGAAAGTTACGGGCCGAGTCCAGAAAAACCGAGGACGAAATGCTGTACACGTTATCGGCAATGAGCAATCCGCCTGTCATCCCTGTGATAAAAGCAAAAATGCTGAGGACAGGCACCATAATGCAACAGGCAATCACTCTGGGAATGACCAAATAGTCAATGGGATCGGTCTTGAGCATTTGTAACGCATCAATTTGTTCGGTCACCGCCATCGTGCCAATTTCAGCAGCAAAGGCAGATCCCACCCGACCCGCAACCACAATAGCCGTCAATACAGGAATCAGTTCTCGCATTAAGGCCACAGCTAAGACTCCGCCTACAGCAGTACTTGCACCAAAGTTAATAAATTCTCGCGCCACTTGAATGGTGAAGACCATGCCAACGGTGGCGGCGGTCAGGAGCGCAATCAATAATGATCCAGGACCAACAGCCAGCATTTGTTCTAAGGTATTGCGCCGATGGATTTTCCCTTGAATGAGGTGGGTCATGACTTGTCCCCCCAGAAAAATGGCTGCTAATAAACGCTGTAACCATTTTCCTAGCCCTACACCTAGCGTCATCTGGGTCATAAATTTATCAGAACTAATGATTGAGCGTAGTCCGTTGGCCTAGCCCTGTGAACAGTTGTGAAACTAATCGAAAGTTTTATCAACGCATGTATTGGAATTGAACGACAATTTTTTAATGTTTACTTAAGTTTCTTGTCACTTCCAATGGATCGGGGTCTTTTTTTTATAGTGTGGAATCAAGGTCCAGCATCTCAATCACTGCTCCCCTTACCGTAACGAACCCCTTGCTGTCACTAACCACCCACGTGGAGGAGGACCATCAATATGGCCTATGGTGTGCGATCGCTTTTACTAACTGGGATATTTGGCTTTATCCTACCCGTTGTCACCATCAGTAGCGTGTTCATCGTACTGATGGGAATGAGTTGGATACCTGTCTTGCACTCTATCTCCGCCGCCGGGTTGGCTGGCTTGATTGGCATCCTCCATGTTTTTGGCAGTGGCCATGCGCTGCAAGGGATCTTGATTATTAGCGGGACAGGCTGCATCGTCTCTATTCTGTTTGATGCTTACTACTTGTGGCTATTGGTCAGGCCGACGCATCAGGAAAGCAACCCCTTCACAGGTTAAAGACCTCCCAGAACAAGAAATAATAGAACCCCGGATTC
Source organism: Leptolyngbyaceae cyanobacterium (assembly GCA_051439365.1). Classification (GTDB taxonomy): domain Bacteria; phylum Cyanobacteriota; class Cyanobacteriia; order CAKZMO01; family CAKZMO01; genus JAAHGY01. The sequence continues at coordinate 14,644 of JBFRWC010000352.1, read as the reverse complement.
TCAGGGAATCTGGGGTTCTGAGTTCCAGCTTCAGTCTGCGTTATCAAGTCGGCATCATTCTATCCATATGCATTGTGGACTTCGTGCCTGAATAGACCATCCCCCGCTTGATGTCTAACGTCAAAATAGTGCCATCGCGGATACTTTTGGTTGCATTGTCAATCCCAACAATGACTGGTACGCCCAATCGCCGTCCGACCACAGCCGCATGACCATCCAAATCATCATCTTCGGTAATAATTCCAGCCGCGTTCCGAATTGCTTCCACATTATCCGCATTGGTGCGAGAGGCCACCAAGATATCTCCGGGTGCAAAGGGTTCAGCACTGCTACTATAGCCAATAACACGGGCACGACCCGTTACCTCACCTTGGCCAATACCCAACCCTCGACCAATGACGGCGCTGACAATACCGACCTTAATCAAGTCAGTAGACCCAGACACCCCTTGCAGCGTCCCAGCGGTCATCACCACCACATCGCTTTCTTGCAATAGTCCCTTTTCCCGCGCCACATTTAAGGCCGCATCAAAGGTTTGCCCAGTAGAAGGCAAATCTAAGACCAACAGCGGCCTCACGCCCCAAACCAACTGGAGTTGACGGGCAACATGCACGTGGGGAGTCACGGCCAGAATCGGGGGCTGGGGCCGGAAGCGGGATACGTTCCGGGCGGTCGCCCCCGTTTTGGTCAAGGTCATGACAGCAGCAGCGTCTAACTGCTCAGCAATTTTGCTAACTGCACGGCTAATGGCATGGGGGATGGATGGCCTAGGCACATTTTCCGCAAGGCGACGGAGACCATAATCCTGCTCAATCCGGGTGGCAATGCGAGCCATCGTTTGCACGGCCTGGATGGGATATTCCCCGACAGCAGTTTCATTGGACAACATGACCGCATCCGTACCATCTAGGATCGCATTGGCCACGTCAGAAATTTCGGCACGAGTGGCGCGGGGGCTACTGGCCATACTATCCAACATTTGAGTTGCCGTAATCACTGGAATACCCAGGTTATTGGCGGTGGTAATCAAACGCTTTTGCAAAATAGGCACGTCTTCAGCAGGCATTTCCACCCCTAAGTCTCCTCGCGCCACCATCACCCCATCACAGAGAGAAAGAATCGCCTCCATTTGCTCGATGGCTTCGTGCTTTTCAATTTTGGCGATCACTGGAATATTTTTGCCTGCCATAGAAATCAGTTCCTTGATTTCCAGCACATCCTGGGGATTGCGGACAAAACTAAGGGCAATCCAGTCCACCCCTTGGTCTAACCCAAAGGCTAGGTCAATTCGATCTTTTTCCGTCAGGGCACGAACTGAGAGATAAACCCCTGGAAAGTTAGCGCCTTTATTGTTGGACAGCTTGCCTCCAACCACAACGCGACAGTGGAGTTCTCCTTTTTGGGGATAGACCTCTTCGACCACCATTTCCACACGACCATCGTCCAGCAATACCGTGGCTCCAGCGGGAACTTCGTCTGCCAAAGGTTTGTAGGTAATAGAACTGATGGTCTGAGTCCCTGGAACGTCCTCACTGGTGAGGATAAAAGGATCACCATTTGCCAGTTCAATTGAGCCATCTGCAAACCGTCCTAGGCGAATTTTTGGCCCTTGGAGGTCTTGCAAAATTGCAACGGGCTGATTCAGTTCAAAGGATAGCTGCCGAATCAGACGAATATTGCGTTGATGATCGTCGTGGGTACCATGTGAAAAGTTGAGCCGCAGGGTTGTGGCTCCGGCCTGAATTAGGGCACGCAGAACATCAGGATGGCTGGTAGCTGGACCAATGGTGGCGACAATCTTAGTACGATGCGGAGACGTTGAAGAGTGCATGAATCCTCAGAGAACAGAACAGAACAATATATTGAAGCAATGTGATTCAATATACACTTCTTACTAGAGCTGAAGAAATCTGCTTCACAATATCCTACATTTGGGCAGCAAAGTCGAGGGTTGCTTGCCCGATTGACCCGATGGTCGCTGAACGATTAGGGTCGATAGCCAACCTGTATCCCCAGTCTATTCCTAGTGGATCTTTAGTCTTCGGCTTCAAAGAGTAGGAGAGCACTAATCGTTGCCATGGTGGCAGAGAGGGCGATCGCGCTCAGACCCTCGTACAGCCCTAGCCCCACGATTGTCCAGTAGAGGGTAACATAGTTGGTGATGATCCAACCTTGGGGACTCGCAACCCACTCCACCACGTCTAAGATGCCCAGAATCCCCAATAACAACCCCTTTACTGTCAATGGCATCATTCTACACCTCGCGACAATTGTTACAAAAATATACATTTGCTTTTTATTATAGTAACCGCTGGAGGAAAATCTGCTTATGGGTAACATCACTGAAGTGAGTTTTCCTCCCCACTCGGTCAGTGGAAACGGCCATCTGTAATCCAGATGAGCGACAGCGTAACCGATGTAATGGGCAGATTATGTTCCTCAGCCACAATCTCGCCCTCATGGTATGAATAAGATCTTAAAAATTTGTCTATCCTCAAGAACGCTTATCCCCTAGAACGTTTAGACCTTTCTTCGGGGTGAGATCTCTAGTCCTAAGGCCAGTCCTCCTCTTCAAGGTATGTTGCCTCATCTCGATCGACGGTTCCTGATAGCAGCAGTTGGGGATCGGCTTCCGACAAAGCTTGGACACCAGGAGAGGAGGCAGTCTCTACCCATGCCTGCTGTTGGGTATGGTCTTGATTCGTTTGGTCTTGATTCGTTTGGTCTTGATTCGCTTGGGCCAGGAGTTGTTGGTGATGGGTCAGGTCTTGTTTGGTGGCTTGGAGGTCAGCTTCGAGCTGATTGATTTGACGCTTGTAACGGCTGATTTTCCAATTGCGCTGAATGATGGTGGGCATGGAGACCAGTAATCCGCTGATCAAGCCTACCCCCAAGGTTAACAAAAGAATTAACGCCAAGGAGGCCGTAATTTGCCAGAAGCCGATGATGACGGTGACGGGGCTGGCATTCTGGAGGGCAAAGATAATGGCCAAAAAGGCAACCATCAGAGCTAACACTAGAAAAATACGCATTTGCCTTTCCCATTCTCCAACTGCAACAGTTTATCCCAATCCATACGTCTTACAGCATAGGAAGGGGAAGTCAATCAGATCTAAGTTGCCCCGTTTTTTAGGATTTGTTACCAGGATAGACGGTCAGCATCCCCCTCTCGCGTTAATATTTTCTTCAATCCTGCTGCTTAATCACAGCGCGATCGCGTATTCTAAAACGATACTGCAACAACATTGCCGCGATATTACCGCGATATTACCGCGATAAATTACCGCTATAATATGCTGGAATGGCTCCTCGTCACTCCCAAGGTCTCCACGCGGCCCCTTCGAGTGGCCTTCCTGAAGCAGCGCTGTTGATGGTCTTTCCCCGAACCGTTCTTTCCTGACACTATGGATTCCTTGCCCAAGCTCAAGCATGTTCTCATTATCGACAACCATCCCGACCATGTGCAAACTATCCGAGACACGCTAGCCCAGGGGAATGGAGACTGCGAGGTTGTGGCGATCGCCCAACCTGACGAAGCGATCCAATATCTCCAGCGCCACGAGCCATACAGCGATGCGCCCCGTCCCCATCTCATTTTGCTGGACCCCCGTTTGGCGGTCACTCCACAGACCCCAGATGGGCTCACGATTTTGGCAACCATCAAATCCATCCCCCATCTCAAGCGTACCCCGATCGTGGTGCTAACATTATCGGATGACGAAGCCACGGTGTTTAATAGCTATCTTCTCCAGGGAAATTGTTATGTGATCAAACCCTCAGACTTGGAACAACTGGCTCATATTGTTAAACGAATTGAAGAATTTTGGTTGGGAATTGTAACGTTACCGGCTGAGTAAGATCAAGGATGGTTCTCAGCAGAAATGAACTTTTGCAACCAATAGCCTATCATTCTTTACGAACTGCGAAGAGTTGAAAAGGAATCAAATCAAAATAAGATATTTTTTCATATAAACCCAGGTTAAGCTGATAGGTTTCAAAATAATTTAGTTTTAATAAAGTTCCTGGTTGAGGCCAAGTCTACTGCGCTATGGTGCTAGTAAAAGGAGTGGCCTACTCTCCACCATTACTATTATCCTGGGAGGCTGATTATGACCACAATCGATACAACTTACTTGGAAGCAAGTGGTATTAATCTAACCCACTTAAAACAGCCACAAATTAGTACGATTGCTCAGATTCAGCCCCACGGAGTCTTACTCGTTTTGGCTGAATCAGATTTATCGATCTTGCAAGTCAGTAGCAACAGTCGCCGAGCCTTTGGTCTTCCACCAGAAGCGGTGATTGGCAAGACCTTGGAAGATCTCATTGATTCCTACCAATTTAGCCAGTTGCAAGCAGGTCTGGCGGCCAATGACTTAGATTTGGTCAACCCCAGCAAAATCTGGGTGCGCCGCAATGGTGATGAATACGGAGTTTACGATGCAATTTTCCATCGCAGTGCGGATGGATTTCTGGTGCTAGAGTTGGAGCCTGCCCTAACTCAGGAAAATATTCCTTTCCTAGGGTTCTATCATTTGGCCAAAGCCTCCATTCGGCAATTGGAAACCACCCCAAAGCTCCAGGATTTTTATCAGATTATTGTCCAGGAAGTGCGGAGTGTGACCGGATTTGATCGGGTGATGCTCTATCGGTTTGATGAAGATGGCCACGGGGATGTGGTGGCGGAAGATAAAGTGGATGCGATGGAGTCCTATTTGGGTCTGCATTTTCCAGAGTCGGATATTCCCAAAACCGCCCGTCAGATGTTTTTGTCCAACTGGATTCGGGTGATTCCCGATGCGGGGGCAGGGGAAGTGGCCTTGTTCCCTGAGGTGAATCCGGTGTCAAACCAGCCAGTGGATTTAACGCTATCAATCTTGCGAAGTCCATACCCCTGCCACATTGAGTATTTGCACAATATGGGGGTAGCGGCTTCCCTGACCATTTCCTTGATGAAGGATGATCAGTTGTGGGGGTTGATTGCTTGTCACCACCGTACGCCCAAGCAAGTGCCCTATGAACTCCGGAAAGCTTGCGAATTTTTGGGCCGGGTGATTTTCTCAGAGATCTCCAATCGGGAAGAGGAAGCAGACTATAGCTATCGGATGAAGCTGGCCTCGGTGCAGTCTAGTTTGCTAGAGTCCATTGCTCAGGATGATGATTTTGTGACAGGGTTAACCCAGCATGAGCCAAATTTGTTGGATTTGGTCGATGCCCAAGGGGCGGCCATTTGTGCGGGGGGCCATTGGACGACGGTGGGACGCACGCCGAATGAGGAGGAGTTGAATTATCTGGTGCAATGGCTGGCTAAGTCTGTAGATGAGGAGATTTTCTATACCGATTCATTGCCGTTAGTATATTCCGATGCGGAACGGTTTAAGGATGTGGCCAGTGGGCTGTTGGCGATTCCGATTTCCAAGCGCAGCTATGTGTTGTGGTTCCGGCCAGAGGTGCTGCAAACGGTGGATTGGGGCGGTGATCCCAATAATGCCTATGAGCTGAAGGCGGTGGATGGGGATGCGCGGTTGTGTCCGCGTCAGTCCTTTAGTCTATGGCAGGAGACGGTACGGTTGACCTCGCTGCCGTGGAAGGCAGTGGAGGTGAAAGCCTGTCTGGAACTGAGAAAGGCGATCGTCAATATCGTGTTGCGGCAGGCTGAGGAACTGGCGTTGCTGGCGGAAGATTTAGAGCGATCCAATGCGGAGTTGAAGAAGTTTGCCTACGTTGCGTCCCATGATTTGCAAGAGCCATTGAACCAGGTGGCCAATTTTGTCCAGTTGCTAGAAATGCGCTACGACGAGGAACTAGACGAGGATGGCAAGGAGTTTATTGGTTTTGCGGTGGAAGGGGTGAGCTTGATGCAAACCCTAATTGATGATGTGTTGGCCTATTCTAAGGTGGACCTCACCGGGCTGGAATGGGAGTTGACGGAGGTGGAGACGGCATTAGAGCAGGCGTTGGGCAATTTGCGGGGGCGGATTACTGAGGCCAATGCGGTGATTACCCATGACCCGATGCCGACGATTGTGGCGGATGGCACTCAGTTGATGCAGTTGTTCCAAAATTTAATCGGCAATGCGATTAAGTTCCGGAAGCCGGATGTGACCCCTGAGATTCACGTGAGTGTCAAGCGTCAGGACGATCATTGGTTATTTTCGATTCAGGACAATGGCATTGGTTTGGACCCCCAGTTTCGCGATCGCATTTTTGTGATTTTCCAGCGTCTCCATACCCGTGACGAATATCTCGGATCAGGGATGGGCTTGGCCATTTGCAAAAAGATCGTCGAGTGTCACCGGGGTCAAATTTGGGTTGAATCCCAACTTGGAGAAGGAGCTACATTCTATTTCACGATTCCGGTAGGAGGACGCGATCGCCATCATGCTAGCACACGCAAGCGACAGAGTTATCTTTTTGATCGAGGATAATCGAGCCGATATCCGCCTCATCCAGGAAGCGCTAAAGCGCACCTCAATTCAATGCGAGGTAGTGGTGGCACGGGATGGGGTGGAAGCGATGGACTATCTCCGACAGGATGCAGGATCGGGGGATGTCTCGGCGGGGGTCCGTCCGGATCTGATCTTGCTGGATTTGAACTTGCCCCGCAAAGATGGGCGGGAAGTGCTAGCGGAAATTAAGGCAGACTCCTGCCTCAAGCATATTCCGATTATTGTGCTGACCACTTCCCGCAATGAGGAAGATATCCACAAGAGCTACGATCTCCACGTCAACTGCTATATTTCCAAGTCCCGTAACTTAGCGGAATTGTTCAAGATTGTTCGGGGAATTGAGGAATTTTGGTTAGAAACCGCTATCCTGCCATCCAGCCCGTCTTAGCCAAGTCTGTCATCACGATCTTGTTGGTGGAGGACAGCTTGGCGGAGGCGCGAATGCTCCAGGAAATCCTGAAGGGCACGGTGCTCAACCGTTTCCAGGTCGTGCATGTCAAGCGGTTAGCAGAGGCGATCGCCACCCTCAATGGCGATCGCTCCAGGTCTGACCCCACAGGTGCTGCGATCGCGGACCCGCCGCAACCGCAGCACTTTGATGTGATTTTGCTGGATTTGACCCTACCGGATAGCACGGGACTCCATTCCCTAGAACGGTTGATTGCGGCAGTGCCGACCCTACCCATTGTGGTGCTGACCAACACCAATGATAATGAGTTGGCGATCGCGGCGGTGCGGCGAGGTGCCCAGGATTACTTGATGAAACGCCAAGTGACCCAGGATTTGCTGGTGCGATCGCTGCGGTACGCCATTGAGCGCAAACATGCGGCGGAGGCGTTGCGGGAGGCCAATGAAATTCTGGAACAGCGGGTGGTGGAGCGGACGGCGGAGTTAGCGGCGGCTAATGCCCTATTGCGCACGGAAATTAACGCCCGTCAACAGGCCCAAAAACGGCTCACGTTGGCCCAGCAGGTGAGTAAAATCGGCACCTTTGAGTGGAATATCCAAGACCAGGAGATGACGTGGAGTGCGGAATTAGAAATCTTATACGATCGCCAACCGGGAGAACTGGGTCATACCCTGGAGCCGTGGTTGCAGGCGGTTCACCCAGAGGATCGGGATCGGGTTGAGGCTCAGGTGGGAGAGGCGATCGCCCAAGGTCAGGGCTTTTCCGATGAATTTCGGATTCTGACTCCCAACCAAAACTGTCGCTGGATTGGGGTCAATAGTAGTTTGTTTAATGATGCTGCGGGGCAACCTCTGCGGATGATCGGGATTCACATGGATATTACCGAGAAAAAGCAACTGGAGCGGCAATTTTTACGAGCGCAGCGGTTGGAAAGTTTGGGTACCTTGGCCAGCGGCATTGCCCATGACCTCAACAATATTCTCACACCAGTGTTAGGGGTGGTACAGCTATTGCCGTTGCAGTTCCCTGACTTGAGCGATCGCACCCGGTTATTGTTGGACACCTTGGACTCCAGTGCCCGTCGGGGGGCAGATTTGGTGAAGCAAATTCTCTCCTTCAGTCGGGGGGTCGAAGGGAAACGGATGAGTTTGAATTTAACCCACCTGCTCAAAGAAATTCAGGATCTGGTACGCCAAACCTTACCCAAAACCATTGAAATTCAGAGTAGCATTGACCCCGATCCCTGGCCGATCTTAGGCGATGCCACTCAACTGCACCAAATTTTCATGAATCTGTGCGTTAATGCCCGTGATGCCATGCCAGACGGGGGACAACTGATCATTGCGGCTCAAAATCAAATGGTGGACCGAGCCATGCTTGAGCGGAATTCTGTAATGCCTGCATCAGTGATGGCTACCGCACCCAATATGGCTCCAGTTTCGATGGTAGCAAGTGCGACCCGATCGCCATCTAACCCTATGCCTCACGTGATCGTTACCATTACGGATACCGGAACTGGCATCCCCCCCGATGTGATCGATCGGATCTTTGATCCGTTTTTTACCACCAAGCCCTTGGGCAAGGGCACTGGACTGGGGTTGTCAGCGGTGATTGGCATTGTCAAAAGTCACGGGGGCTGGGTGGATGTCCAAAGTCAAGTCGGGCAAGGCAGCACCTTCACGGTGGGGTTACCTGCCACACCTCAAGGCCAAGAAGAAGTTGAGCCGATCCAGCCTCTACGGCACGGGCAGCAAGAGCTAATCTTGGTGGTCGATGATGAGGTCTCGATCCTCGAAGTGGCGCGGCTGATGTTGGAATCCCATCACTATCGAGTGATGACGGCGAATAGTGGGAAAGAAGCGATCGCCCTCTTTCACCAACATCAGGATGCGATCGCCTGCGTGGTCATGGACATGATGCTGCCAGAAATGGATGGTCCTGCGATCCTCAAGGCCATGCTGGCCCAACGTCCCAATTTACCTTGCCTTGCCATGAGTGGTTTACACTCTAAGCAGACCGTTGCGATCGCCTTAAAACAGGGATTTGGGCACTTTATCCCCAAACCGTTCACCCAAAACGATTTCTTGAGTGCTGTTCAGCAAACAATTCCAGAACGCCTGTAAGGTCTAGAACATAATATCTAGAACATCTGCAATAAGCATAGAGGTCGGTAATGTCCTACAGCAGCTTTAGCCTCAGCACCGTTAAGTCTACGTTTGGGATTGTGACCCATGAGCAAGCCGACTTGTTCGCGGACATTACCCCGGTGCCTCCCAGCGATTTGCTGCAACTCATCCTCAAAGACCAAGTCCCGCTGGCGGGCGTAATCAATACGGAGAAGGCGCGATCGGAACTAATTATTATGCCCGTGCTAATGGAAGTGCGGCGACAACTCCAGAACCGGATCTCAATTTTTTCCGGCAGTAGTTTCGAGGTCGATCCGACCCAGGGATTAGAAGGACGCTGTGATTTTATCTTGAGTGGTTCATCAGAGCAGTATTACATTGCCCATCCGGTGTTGGCGATCGCCGAGGCCAAAAACGAAAGCATTCCTAGTGGTTTGGGTCAGTGTGCTGCCACCATGATTGCGGCCCAGCAATTTAATCAGCGCCAAGAGGGATTGGACTCAACCCAGCCCATTTACGGGGTTGTCACCACCGGAACCATCTGGAAATTCCTCAAACTAGTGGAGCAGAGTCTCTTTATTGACGTGCAGGATTACTATATTAAAGAGGTAGACAAGTTATTGGGAATTTTGATAGCGACTTGTCAACTGGAACTGCGAGGCGATCGCTAGCGGGAGGGCCGAGACTGGCGCTGATAGGCTAGATATACCGCCTCCAAGAACTTTTCAGATTGAATGCCCCACGGTAAAGCCGTCATCTCCAAGAGAGCCTGCATTTGTCCAGTGATTTGGAGGCACAACCGCTGTCTAGCTTCCGCCGTCAAGGTAGAGCGCCGCTGCAAATATTCGCGCACAATGGCAAAGTGATCAGGGAGCAGGGGAGACAAATCGTACTGTTCCAGCAATGGCTGAGCCAAGGTGGAGGCATCGGGGGAAAGGGAAAGTTTGGCATGGGTAGGAGTCGGGGCTTCCGCTTGCACTACAAGAGTGCTGGCCAACCAGTCGCCCAAGCGCTTCTCTCGCTGGCCAAAAAGAATCAGTAAAAAGCCCACAAACAAAATGTCATCTACGGGACGGAGGAGCGATCGCAATGTGGCTTGAAATAAGCCAATCGGTTGAGCATTTTCTCGAATCACCCGAATTTTGATCCAGCGCTTTCCCGGTGTTTGTCCCTGCCACAGGGTTTCAAACCCGACAAAATAGCCCACATACAGTCCATAGATAATCAGCGCTACGATGGCAACAAACCATTGGGAGTCGGTATCAAACCCGAAGCCTTCGGTTAACTGAATCGAGTAGATCAAAAAGAGACTACCAAAAATCAGAATTAGCAGGGAAAGATTGAGAATAATATAGTCAATGAGCAGGGCAAAGGCACGATTGCCAATGCCTGCTAGGGTGAACTCTAACTCAATACTTTCCGGGGTGAGGATTTTAATTTTGTTAAATAGGTCCATGGGTGACTAGAACGACTAGAACAGACTCCACATCAATTGAGGTTAGTCGGGACCGTTAAAACTCTTCAGTGAGGGGGCGATCGCGCAATTCCAAATCCAGCCCCTCCTGCCGACTGCGCAAGTCATAGTAAATCACCGCCTTGATGACTTGCCAAAAGGGGAGGAGGATCATTCCCCCAACAAAACTGAGCAGTGAAGTCAATAAGCTGAATATGGGTGATGCCGCTAAATCTGGATTAACCAACTCAGCGATGAGCGGTAAATATCCCGTGATGGCGGTTACTGGAATCGTGATCAAAAAGGCAATGACAGCCACTAGCTGAAGCCGCCCCACCGATTTTTCGGTCAAATCCCAACTGCGTTTGATGCTCTCTGTTCCCGTAATTCGAGGTTCAACTGCCAGCGGAACTTCTGCCACAAACCAGCGGGAAAAAAACCGAATAAGCACGATCAAGAAAGCAATGTAGAGAAACCCAATCGCAATCCCCATTAGTACTGTCGAAATCAGAGATAAAACACCCCCAATTACGATTCCGGCAATCAGCAAAACCATTGCCCCCAAGAGATAAATTCCTAGAAAGCGCCAAAAAAGTTGAAGAGCAACGCTAAAAAAACGCCACATATTGCCCTTAACCTTAGCGCGAGCTTGGGGTATTGTTTCCAATTGATCCGCCAATTCTCCAAATGCTAGGCGGGAAATCAGTCCAGAAGTCATGTAAAACTTGGCCCAGCCATACACAGGGACAAGTAACCAGAGATGAGCCACTACCGCCAGGGGAAAATATTCCCCGATGCGATTGCGGTACAGTTGCACCGAAGCACTTACTACGTTGCCCACGCTGAGGGGGCGAATCGTTTCTCCAGATCTGGTACTTTCAGCCATAATAGTACTTATGAATCAACAGCAATAACTTGTAGGATATCGGACAATTTACACTGAACAAACCTTGTTGTTTTCGCTCACGTCAAGGTTATCCTAGACCCAAGAGAATATAACCGCCGATTTCATCACAGTTTATGAATATTCGACGCTGGATTGCCCGACGAGAATCAAGTTGGCAGCAATTAGAACAGTTATTGCGCCAAGCGGAAAAAAAGGGGATGCAATCGTTGTCATCCGATCGCATCCGCCAGTTGGCTAGTTTGTACCGCTCGGTGTCAGCGGATTTAGCCAGGGCCAAAACCAATCGCCTGGGAGACACGTTAATTCATGAGTTGCAAAGTTTGACAGCCCGAAGCTACGCCCTCATCTATCAGGGAGAACGCCATCAGGATTGGCGATCGCTCCTAGAGTTCTACCGCACGGGTTTACCGGAAACAATCCAGCAGTCACGAGGCTACATTGCCCTATCGACTCTCCTATTCATGGTAGCGGGGGCAATGGGCTGGTGGTTTGCCTGGACTGATCCCAACTTTCTCGAAGTAATGGTGCCCAATAACATCATCACCATTGTGCGAGATGAAGGGGAACTGTGGATGGGGTCGATTGTGGGGGTGGAGCCGTTAGCATCCAGTGCGATCGCCATCAACAATATCACCGTCTCCCTCAACGCCATCGTCGGCGGTGTTACCATGTATCTCCAGGATATTCCCATGATTACCCCACCGGGAGCCTTTACGATTTACCTGCTGGTATACAACGGCTTAGCCATCGGCGCAGTGGCCGCCCTGGTAGGTCAAAATAACCTGGCCTATCCCTTCTGGGCCTTTGTGCTGCCGCATGGTTCCTTGGAACTGCCCGCCATCTTTTTTGCGGGAGGTGCAGGGTTAATCTTAGCCCGTGCCATTCTGTTTCCGGGGCGCTACTCCCGCCAGGATGCGCTGAAAGTGTACGGATTGCAAGCGGCCAAGTTGGTGTACGGGATCGTGCCCATGTTGCTGATTTCGGGAGTGATCGAGGGCTTCTTTTCCCCCAATCCTGCCGTACCTAGCCTGTTGAAATACATCGTTGGGGGGCTGTTATTCGTTTTGTTGATTTGGTATTGTGGTAGGCCAATCCTGCCCAAGTGGGATGGCGATCGCCAAAGCTAGGGTCGCCAAGGAAGCCAATCTTCATCTAGCGCTTGCTCTAGGGTAAATTCAGGGACTTGAGGGACTAAATTAGGATTCAGTTGGCTAGCCTTAAGAAATAGCTTTCTCCCCTTACCATATTCAGATGTAAATTTCTCATTTAGATAATTTTTAAGGCTAGGACTATCGTCCAAGATAGTCTGAATTTGCAATCGGAAATTAGCCACTTCTAGATCCCATCCCCTAAAACAGGTATCTCGTTCCGACTGCCAATATTGCATCTTGAGCAGATGTTCACATAGTCGCATCAAGTCGCTAGAAATTGCTCGTTTATCGCTTCTCCCCAAACTTTCAATCTCCTCAATTAGATTCTCTAAATCAAGATGACTAAAATCTTTTGCCCGTAATTGGGCTGTGGTTTGCTCGATCCAACATTGAAAATCAGTGTCATATAAGGAGGGTTGGGGAGTAGTAACTTCAGTATTCATCGTTCTTTGTACTAATTTTGGCTATACCCCCGGATTCTTAGGCCATTTCTTGAAAAAAAATGACCAACCTGCGGTGCGTTACGCTGGCGCTTTTCTGGTATGCCCTTTGGGCTATACAGAACCCTACAGCGGTATATTTTTTCTCGGAAATCACCTTAAAGAATCCGGGCTTGTGTGATGGGTGGCGATCGCCATCCCGCGATCACGAGGTTATGGCCTCAACCCGCGTAGGTGGGGAAGTCGGTATAACCTTCTGCTCCAGCGGGGGTATACCAAGTGGACACGTCAGCTTCGGCATTGAGAGGCCAACCGTTGGCAAACCGTTCCACGAGATCGGGATTGCTAATATAGGGACGACCGAAGGCAATCATATCAGCGCGACCTTGGGCGATCGCCTCCTCTGCGGTTTCTTTGGTGTAGCCACAGTTGCCAATAATCGGCCCGTGGAATACTTGGCGGAACTCGTCCAGGGTCATAGGTTTGCCCAATTCGTGAAAGCCGAAGCCTAAGCCATCCATCACGTGTAGGTAGGCCAAGCCAACACTATCCAATTTTTGGGCCATCAGCGTAAACTGCTCCCGGTAATCGGCTGATCCCATGTCGTTAAAAACGCCATTGGGCGACAGGCGCACGCCCACCCGGTTGGCAGGCCACACTTGGGTCACGGCTTCCAGTATCTCCAGCAACAGCCGACAGCGATTTTCGGTGCTGCCGCCGTACGGATCGGTGCGGTGGTTGGTTTTGGATTGCAAGAAGGTGTCCAACAAATAACCGTTAGCAGAGTGGACTTCGATGCCATCAAATCCAGCCGCTTTGGCCCGTTCAGCGGCCTGACGATACTCAGCAATCAGCCCTGGAATTTCATCGGTTGCCAAAGCGCGGGGCGTTTCATAGGATTCTTTACCTTTGGGGGTGTGGATGTAGTCGCCGTTGAGCTTAACCGCAGAGGGCGCGACGGCAGGGGCACCATTGTGAAAGCTACTGTGGGAAGCACGACCACAGTGCCACAGTTGCAGAAACATCGTGCCGCCTTTGGCGTGGACTGCCTCTAGAACAGGTTTCCAGCCCTCCATCATGGCATCGGTGTAAATGCCAGCGGAGGCGTTCCAGCCATTGGCCTGAGCGGAAATGGTGGTGGCTTCGGAAATAATCAATCCGGCAGAGGCTCGCTGGGCGTAGTATTCTGCCATGATCGCATTGGGGATGCGATCGCTCCCGGCCCGTGCCCGTGTGAGGGGAGCCATCACCATCCGGTTGGATAGGGCTAACCCGGAGAGTTGGAACGGCTCTAGCAGTTTCGTCGGAATCATCGTCATGTCTGAAGTCTCCTTCTGGTAAAAGTGAACAATAGGATTAAAGGGATTGGGTTAAGGCTGGACCATTGGGCCGAGCGAACGGTGAATATTGTATCGGAGTATAGATCCCCTAGTTTACTTGTGGGGGAGGAGGAGACAAGCACGGGGACATTGTCTGTACAGGGAGCGGGTGTGGGTGGGTGAATGGGGGACAAGCACGGGGGCGTTGTCTGTACGGGGAGCAGGTGGGTGGGTGAGTAGGGGACAAGCACGGGGGCGTTGTCTGTACGGGGAGCAGGTGGGGGGGTGAGTAGGGGACAAGCACGGGGGCGTTGTCTGTACGGGGAGCAGGTGGGAGGGGGAGTAGGGGACAAGCACGGGGGCGGTGTCGGTACGGGGAGTGGGTGGGCC
>JBFRWC010000351.1:0-3730 GCA_051439365.1 Leptolyngbyaceae cyanobacterium | reverse complement strand
GATCGAGCCGCTGCTGAGCTAGAACGTCAGCACACCCACGCAGCACTAGAACTGCTAAATCAAAATTTGGAGCAAAAGGTAACAGAACGAACTGCGGCCTTGCAGGAACGGGAAGCCCGGTATCGCGGATTAATGGAAGGGGCGGGGGATGGAATCTTGCTGTGCGATCGCCACGGTAACGTCCTTGAAGCCAATCGCAGAGCTACAGAATTGCTGGGCTATAGCCAAACTGAGCTGCAACAGATGGATTTTCAACAGCTTTGTCCCTTGGAAGGCTGTCCCTCAATGGCAGCCCAATACCAACAGATGGCATCCCAGCCCTATTTAAACCTAGAAGATAAAAAATTTGTCACCCAACGTCAGCAGTATATTCCGGTCGATATTTCCACATCGGTGATGACAAGTCAGGGTGAACCGATTATGCAAGTCATTTTTCGGGATATTAGCGATCGCAAACAGGCTGAACAGATACTATTGCAAACCAATGCCGAGTTATTGAGAGCCACCCAGCTCAAGGATGAGTTTCTGGCTAACATGAGTCACGAACTCCGCACACCCCTCAATGCAATTCTTGGTATGACTGAAGGGTTACAGGAGCAGGTATTTGGCCCAGTGGTGCCTAAACAACAGAAAGCCCTGCAAACCATAGAACGCAGTGGGACGCACCTGTTGCAGCTCATCAACGATATTTTAGACGTGGCCAAAATTGAAGCAGGCCAAATGGAACTGGACTTGGCTCCAACTGCGATCGCCCCGCTCTGTAAATCCAGCCTGAGCTTTATCAAACAGCAAGCCCTCAAAAAACAAATTCAGATTGAAACTGAATTTCCCCAGCACCTACCCGATGTAACTTTGGATGAACGCCGTATCCGCCAAGTGTTAATCAACCTGCTGAGTAATGCCGTCAAATTCACCCCAGAAGGCGGTCGGATTACTTTGGCGATCGGCTATTCTCTCCCAAAAGCCGCCCCAGAATCTGCCCCAGAATTCGATCCAGAATCCGCCCAAAAGGCAACCAACACCTTGCCTTGTCTGGAAATTTCCATAACCGATACGGGCATCGGCATCGCCCCTGAAGATATCAGTCGTCTCTTTCAACCCTTTGTCCACATTGATAGTGCCCTCAACCGCCACTACGCCGGAACTGGATTAGGGCTGGCTCTAGTCAAGCGCATTACAGAATTACACCAGGGCACCGTAACTGTCAGCAGTGTTGTTAATGTGGGTAGTCGGTTCACCATAACCTTGCCCTACGACGCAACCACAACCTTACCGAATCCTCAGACTGAGGATAGCCTAACTGATGGGACTGATGCAGCACCTACCGGGGGCAACCACAAGTACCCAGAGTCTACTGCGCCATATATCTTAATGGTTGAGGACAATGATGCCAATATCAGCACCATGCATAGCTATCTAGAAGCACGGGGCTATCAGGTTCAGGTGGCAAAAAATGGAAAAGATGCCATTGCGTTGATTCAGAGTCAGCATCCGGGTCTAATATTAATGGATATTCCAATGCCAGGAATGGATGGTTTCGAAACAATTCATCACATTCGGCAGCATGATTCATCAGCAAATATTCCGATTATTGCGTTAACGGCATTAGCCACGGAGTCCGATCGCGATCGCTGTTTAGCGGCTGGAGCCAATGATTATCTGAGTAAACCTGTAAAGTTACGACTGCTGGCGTCCACGATTCAACAACACCTAGCCAAGGCCCATGAACAATCCTAGTGTTGATGTCCATTCCCCAAATGTCCACAATGCATTAATGGCCGCAGTGGTTGAATCCTGTAGCGATGCCATTATTACCTACGATTGCGGTGGCCGGATCACCAGTTGGAATCAGGCTGCTGTCCAGCTATTGGGCTACACCAAAGCCGACGCTGTGGGTCAAACGGTCGAGCAGATATTGTCGCCCCATGCGGAGGAATTGCTGCACCAGCGAGATGGGCTGCAATCGGGTCAGATGGTTACGGCCAAGCCAGTGGAAACCACCCGCCGCCACCAAAATGGCACCGCGATCCATGTGTCCATTGCCCTCTCGCTATTACGGGACGAGTCCGGCCAGGTATTGGGCTTTGCGGAACTAATCCGGGAGATTCCCCCCCCGCAAACCCAGCTAAACCATGATTCGCTGACGGTTCAACGGATGGAATCCCTGTTTCATCAGGCTCCGATGATGAAATGGATGTTTGATGCCGATGGCAACTGTTTAAAGGTGAATCGGGCTTGTGCTGACTATTTTCAGATGTCCATTGAGGATTCATTGGGGCTGCCCATCGCTAACTTCCTACCAGAATCAGTCGCTACCCTGTTGCAGCATCACACGCAGCAGCTAGTTGAAACAGAAGAACAGTCTGTGGAGTTTGAAGCCGAACTGGAGCAAGGTCAGCAGCGGCGCATGTTCCGGTTCACTGTATTTGCCACGGTCAGTGATTGTTGTGACACGTTTTGGGCGATCGCCACCGATATCACTGCCTATCACCAAGCTCTGGCTGACTTGCGGCACAGTGAGTACAAAAACACCGCTATCCTCAAAACTATCCCTGACCTGATTTATCTCGTTGAGGCTGATGGCACCTATCGACACCGGATAAAGCCCAATCGTGCCGTTGATGCCCTGCGCCATGTTGATGATCCCGTGGGGGCTAACCTCAGTGACTATTTGCCGCCGCATGTGGCTGACATCCAAAAACAAGCTATCCGCCAAACCCTAGAAACAGGGGAACTCCAAATTATCGAGCAGGAGATCACCATTGATGGTCACCTCCAATACGAAGAAGTCCGCATTGTTAAAAGCCAAGACGATGAAGCGCTGCTGTTGGTGCGGGATATTAGCGATCGCAAACGCCTAGAAAACGAGCGCCAGCAACAAGCAGCTCAAACCCAATCAATTTTAGAATCTTTGCCTGACTTAGTGTTTCGGGTCGGGGGTGATGGACACTACAGAGGGATAATCAGTTCCGACGCATTAGCCATTACTTCAGAAGATGGCCAGGTGGAAGGACACAGTCTATGGGATTTGGTGCCAGAGGCGATCGCCAGCCGCAAGTTTCATCACATTCGAAAAGCCTTACACACTGGAGAAACCCAATGTTATGAACAGCAGTTCGAACTCGATGGCGATCGCCGTGATGAAGAAGTGCGAATCGTACCCATCGGTGCAGATGAAGTATTAACCATCATCCGGGATATTAGCGATCGCAAGTACCTAGAAGCCGAATTAAAACGGAGCGAGGCTCAAAATCGGGCGATGTTAACTACCATCCCCGATTTGATGTATCTGGTGGATGAGCAAGGATTTTTCCTCAGCTATTTCCCTAGCCATGAGGTTTACAACTTTAAGCCAAATACGCCTATTGGTCGTCATCTTTTGGACTATTCGCCTGAGTCTCCCCTTGATCAAGAAACGTTTTTGCGATTACGGCAACTCCAGACTGACAGCATGGCCGAGGCCCTGGATAGCCAAACCTTACAGGTCTATGACCAGAGCTTTTTTATTGGCGATGAACAGATTTGGGAAGAAGTACGGGTTATCCCCTGTGATGCCAATGAAGTGCTGTTTATTGTGCGAGATACGACCCAGCGGCATCAAGCGGCGACAGAACGACAACGGGCCGAACAACAGCTCAAGGAAGCCCAACGCATAGCACATTTAGGCGATTGGGTTCTCGATCACCAAACTAACCAGTTAACCTGGTCCGATGAAATTTACCGAATTTTT
>JBFRWC010000350.1:0-11176 GCA_051439365.1 Leptolyngbyaceae cyanobacterium | reverse complement strand
GATATCACGTCCTAGTCTGACTAGGACGTTTTTTATGCCAGTTTCGCAACACTGATTTAGGGCTCCTGAGTCTGATCCGCTGGGTCGAGCGAGGAATCATTGTGGAGCGATCGCCCTTCAAGATATTACAACAGTATATATTTGTGTATATTTTGAAACATGTGGTTCACAAAAATTTTGGCAATAATCGGTCTGTGGCCGAACCTTTTCCACTATCATCAGGGGGAATTTGCTGGTTGCAATCTAGCCTGTTGCCTTTGCACAAAATTATGTTCTCTGTTGTGGCTTCATATTACTCTTCCCTGCCGATAGCTGACCCATCTTGAAGGCTCTTAAAGCTAAAGGGTTGAATCGGGCCGGTTCGCTGTCTTGTACCAGGAATGAAGAGCCAGATGGCCAAAGCGGTTACGACAAGTAGGTTGCCAAATATCATATGAGTGATTATCATTAGTACAAAAGAACCTAAGAGGCCATCATGGGTTTGCGCCGACGTCTGCAAGAGTTATTGGGGTTGCACCAAGCCACTAGTGCTTATGAGAATGGAGAGTATGATGCAATGGATGGATACCCTGGGTTGTCGGAGTCGAGGGCTGGATATGGTGATGATGCCTCCCCTCACTCGGCTTATGAAGCCAATCCTTATGAGGCCAATCCCGCTAATAATGTGATTACCATGCCGGGAGCCTCATCTTTTCAATCTGAGCTGGTGATTATGGAGCCTTACTCCTTTCAAGAAGTTCCTGCCGCCATCATGGCGTTGCGCGATCGCAAAGTCGTGGTGCTGAACCTGGGTAATTTAGAGGCTGAAGAAGCTCAACGCTCAGTCGATTACGTCGCTGGGGGAACCTTTGCCTTAGATGGACATCAGGAACGCATTGGCAAGTGTGTCTTCTTGTTTACGCCCCACTCGGTCCAGATTACGGCCCAAACTGCGGCCGCAATGGGAGGATCCGAGACTCCTGGCTATCCGCCGCCGCCCCCACCACCAGGCCACAGGCCTGCATCCACACCAGAACAGGAGATGCTGCGACAATTGAAGATTCAGACCGAGCCTGATCGATCCGCGCCAAGTAGAACAGCGGGTCATCATCTGCCCCCGATGTGAATCAGCGTGCTACTTGAGGCGATCGCGTTCGCCTGAGCAATGCCCGCCAGACTGGTGTACGAACAAGGATCGGATTTCAGCGAGCCGCATCTTTAAATTCTTCAACCCATATCAGGTCCAACCACTGACCTTTGCTGTCAAATCGTCGGATCAGACGCTGGCGATGCTGAGGGGCAATCAACCAGCCGGATTCAATGAAAAAGGGGCGATCGCCTGTAATTCTGTCCGGGACTACCACTGAGCCACCACCGGGCAACAACATAACACGGGTTGCGGCATCGCCTTGGCCAAACCGAATCTCGTTAGCCTCAGCTCTGCCGAACGTTTCAATCATTGGGGCATTCGGGTGATCCTGACCCTGATCCTTTGCTCCATAGGATAGGGTTTGAGTGATATCCGCACCATCCACAGCCACGGTTAAGCTCGTAGACATTTTGACTGGATGGGGGTTATTAGAACTGATGATGACAGCATGACCCTGCCAGCGGCCCTGCAAATCCACAATTTTTAGGGCTGGTGATGGCGGGTCTGAGCACCCAGCGCGAGCTTCCCGAATCACTGTAATGCGGCTCAGTTGACTGGTGCCATTGGCTTGTCCCTCAAACAGTTGGACAAGACGGAGACGGCGATCGCCATGAATAAAGGCCATTTCTGCCCCAAACTGACTCAAGGGAGACCATTGAACCGATCCTTGGACGAAGGCTCCAGTCTCAAAAAATAGCACCCGATCTCCCGGGCCTGGATAAGTAAATGACACCTTCATTTCATGGGCCGCCCCATCAACTGGAAAACGGCTCAAAGTGAGCTGGATGGTTTCTGCCTCAGCCGTTTCTTCGAGATTCAAGATACTAGGGGTATCGTTTAAGATTTCTCCCTGAGGAGAGCATTGGGTAAAGGAGCCATGCCATTCCCCCAAGTTTTGGCGCAGACCATCCCATTGAGATTGCATCAGTACTCTAAACCCCTCCTATCTTGGACTTTAATGCTTTGACCTTAACGATTGGACTTTAATTTTTGTAGACTTAAAGACGTGTAGTTTTAAGCTGCTGTGATCAATCATCATAAAATTCAAACTTGCAACTTACCCCCAGCTATAATCTGATCGAGATGTTTGGGTGGCAATGCCACTTGGAGACTGGGGCCACCACTAATGCTCTCAAAATCATTTGCGAACTGGGAAAATTGGCGATATCCATCATCCGTGAGCCACAACAAAATGGGAAAAGGGAAGGTGCGGCGAAATTCTTCCCGCCAAGGGTTGAGATCGGCCCAAAGTTTGGCAGCTCGCGGGTGGGTGTCCACCCCTAGTAAGACCACGACTCCTGGCATTCCAGCCTCCATTGTGGTGTGGATGCGATTAAAGATGTCCCTCCCCCTGAGAGCCTGGGCTGACGATGGGGCGAGCGATTGTCCAAAATCATCGCGAGATGGGGAAAAATCTAGGATGTGGATCGGTCCTTGCAGAGATTCTGTTTGCAAGTTGGTTTGCAACACCATCATCAGTGCTTCCTGCAACGGGGCAGAGTTACAGCGGATCACGAGGAGAGTGATTGCCGTAGCCCCTTGTCCCAAGGAAATCGCGTCCGTCAACTCGAGCAAAACCTTCTCGTTGTGGGAGACTGCGCAAGTAAAGGAAAACAGTTCAGGAGCGATCGCCATAGACTTTGAGACAGTGAAGGGCTAAGAGAGAGAGGAACCAGTCGCTGAATGCCTACCACCTGACTTGCCACTTTTGCGACAAAAGTCAAGTCAATCTGGTTAAGACGTAACATGATTCTAACTTAGATCTGATCCGCGTTACGTTAGTTCCCTGATTGCATCATGGTTTCTAGCTGGGTGCGAATCTCCTGCGTGAGTTGCTCCATTGTGCGCTTGGCAGCTTGCCGTCCTTGGTCGTAATTCTGCCAGCGCTCCGCCACGGAGATAGGAGTGCCAATGGTGATGTCAGCCTGCCGCCAGCCCAAACGGGGACGACAAGGGACCGTCGCTCCTTTGATGCGCTCCATTACATCAAAGAGAAGTAACGCCGTTTCGGCAAATCGTTCAAAGCTGGGTTTATCTTTGACGTAGTGACCACTCACCGCCACAAGGCTTTCCACAAGACGCATGTGCCCCATGTACAACTTGCTTTCGGCAGCAAGGCGATCGCCAAACCCTTTTTCCATCGGTGAGAGCAATCCGATATCATCAACATCATCTCGGTAAATCCGATTCCACCCAGCTTCCTCCAACTGACGGCAACGATGCGGCAACGTGCCCGTAGACGGAATCCCAAAGTAGTGTTCCCCAATCTTCAGCATTTCATCTAACAGGGGCGTAAGATGATGGGCGATCGCCTCATTGTCACCGGGAGACCCTAAACTCAATTGCCCCATCATATCCGCAAGTTGGATCGGCTCTGGCAAGGCAACACGATAGAACTGACGGTAGACTTGGGCCGTAATCGATAACATTTGAATACCAATCCGGAGTAAGCGCTGGTAGTAGGTATCGAGGAATGCGGTTGAAGGTGGCAGCGGAGCGGCACTGTGATGCTGGGCAACATCTTGAGGGAAAATGTTCTCCGGCATCGCCTTTGGCCCACGCCCCTGACCGATCAGGCCACAATCCACCTCCAACCGTCTCAACAGCCGATGCAGTCTCGCCCAATCTGGGCGGGGATAGCGGTAGCGCACACTCACGGGTAACACCATCATGCCCTCCTCATAGCGCTGCTGCTGCCGTAGGTCGTGAATGCCCCAAAACGCCATCTGTGCTACACCTAACTCCAGCGAACTCAAGATCTCACCATGACCATTGGTTGCTCCCTCAGGCGCAATCGTGAGAGGAAATTGACCATCCACTAAAAGCTGTCGGGCGGCTTTAATCGCCTTCAGGTCCAGCCGTCGGCCCCGGCGCACCGGAATCCCACCCAATTCCGCGAAAAATCCCTTCAACCATTGTCCGGTCCACAAAGACATGCCCCGGTCATACAGAAAATGGGAATGCAATGGTGGCCGTAGGGACAGATTGAGTTGACGGGCGACCTGCGGGACCGTGTGGGAAAACATGTAGCCCATGCATAGGGGATCTTCGACCTCAACATGACGGAAGGCGAGCAGAAGACGGATTTTACCGAGTTGAAACTGGTGAAATAGCTGGACTAGAGTTTCGGTATTATGAACCTCGACTCGCTCAATCCCCACGGGGAGCCAGGGACGGAGGCGCAATCTCAGGGTGATGGGTAAGGTGGCATAGCCCAACCAATTCACCCAGCGATTGAAACGGGGTGGGATAAAGTCTAAGGGGGGTTGGATCGAAGGAAGAGATGCCACAGTGACCGAACTCCCAGTGTGAGTGGACTACTTCTCTCTTCTTATAATGGCAGATGCAAGCCGGAATCGGCGTT
This sequence comes from Leptolyngbyaceae cyanobacterium, assembly GCA_051439365.1. Lineage (GTDB taxonomy): Bacteria > Cyanobacteriota > Cyanobacteriia > CAKZMO01 > CAKZMO01 > JAAHGY01. The sequence goes on along the minus strand of JBFRWC010000350.1, from coordinate 6,683 downwards.
GGGTTGCAACAGATAGTTGTCATTGCTTAAGTGTTCAGAAAGGCCATACTCGCGTAGGTCATCCCCACACCAGTGATAACAGCGCGGAATGACACCAGTGCGGTAATGATAACAGTGCGGATCAGCGCTAGTTACAAGTGTATAGAGGGCTAGCCCTTGCCCAACCATAGAAAAATGTTATGGTTCACAATAGTCTTAACGAGGCCATATGCTTAGTCAATGTGAAAATCTAGTTCGGGCAACAGAAAGCCGCCCTGCCACCGATGCTGAACTGATATTTTTGCTTCGCTATCGCAAGGTGTATGCCAAACGTTTAAGTTTGTATAAGAAAATTGAACAATTGGAGCAAACCATTGTCGAGACTACGTATCAAAAAATACAGCTAAAAACCCCTCAAATGCTCCGTAGTCGAAAGCAAGATATCAGCGGTAAGTGGAAGCAAGATGCGATGCGAACGCTGCGGTATTGTGCGGTCGCTGTTCTACTCGATGATGCGGATAGTCTACGGGAGAAATATCTCCTCTGGTTTCAAACCGTGATGGGTGCGCTGAATTCTCGTAAGAGTTGTGATGTCACTTACACCGTCATCCAGGAGGTGGTGCAAGACCTATTGACGGCTGAGGAGTGGACAATGTTAGCGCCGATGTTGCAGTTGGCCCAGGCAACGTTGGGCACCGCAGACACCACTCAATTAACAAAACTTTGAGAACCAAGCGGTTATATCCGCTAAAACCAGGGAACTATTGAATATATCAAGCCTTGATAAAAGAGACTTGAGGTCGCATTGAAAACGGCTCTTTTCAATCCTTAATACTGTTGAATTGAGTGGTGTAAATTGAAACAGGATGGAGTCTTCCAACTCTGAACCCTGTTTACAACAATGGGCGATCGCCCCCAGTCAACACACCACTCAGACTCATTGACTAAGTTGTATTTGCATTGTTGGAGCTACGAAGGCGCATCCACCCAAATTTACCCTTCATCCCAATTTAGGATTATGGTTACTCTAATTAACGACAATCAACAATCGGTCAAAGACAAGTATCCCAAGCAGCACAACCATGATAGCTTTCGGGACTATTTCCAATTCAAGCCCCATGAAGGCACTCTGGAAGACTGGAATGGAGCCATTAATGCCTTGGTGAGTGAAGACTTCATCATTGGATTGATCGAAGGCTTGGAAGAAGAGGTGGGCGAAGCGTCTGCCGCCACCATGTATACCATTGGTAATCACTGGGGTACCATTGATGCCGATTTCTTTGGCCAGTGGTTCCAAAAAGAATATGGCACCAGTGTTCGTCAAACTAATCTCATGTTTTTGCTCGAAACCTGGTGGTGGCCGTTTACCTCTCAAGGGTGGGGTCGCTGGGAAATTGATATGGGCGATCGCAAACAAGGCTTCATGTTTATTAACCTGTTTGACTCCGCCGTGGCCCGTACCCTAGGGGACGTAGGCAAGCCCGTATGCTATCTGTATGCTGGCCTATTTGCTGGCTTCTTCACCGAAATGGTGAAAAAGAAACTGAGCTGCATCGAAATTCAGTGCTACTCCATGGGTGAAACCTACTGCAAGTTCTTACTAGGAGGACGGGATCGGATCGATGCTGCCGGTTTCTGGATGAATGAAGGAGCCACCGCACGAGATATTGAAAAACGGCTACGAGGCGGGGAGCTTTTACAATGAACCAAGTACAGCAAGCAGATCCAGGCCAAGCTTGGCTAACTGAGTCAGTCAAAGACTTTTTCTCTGGGGTGAACTGGGAGAACGTGAAAGCACCTCCCCCTAAATTGCCCACCATGACATCTGGTGAGCGTAATCTCAGCCCGAATATGACCGTTGGTGAGTTCTTTGGAGCCATTCCTTGGGAAGGTGAGTTGGCGATCGCCCCAGTACCCTCGGTGGACATCTTTGAAGCAGAAGCGGAACCCGTTGCCGATGATCTCACATTGGATGACTTTTTCGGCTCATTTTAAGCCCCACTCTTCACTTCAGGTCTGAACGCTAGATCTAGCGATAATCCCCGCAGACCCTCTACCACTCCGATACAAACCCATATTGATCCCACACCATTGGCGAGGATATATTGATGCACCCACAAATCGAAGCAATGTTTGATGAAGCGGAAAAACGCTATCTCAAACCTGAAGAATTAAACTGCCTCAACGACTATGTTGACTCAATTCCAGCCCGGTTGGAAACCTATCGCTATCTGCGTGATCACGAAGTTGATATCATGCAGCAAGTGGCGGACAACCTAGAGGCGCAGTTTTCCCAAGAATCCCAGGCTACGCTAGAGCGGTGTTTGAAAAACGCTCTCTTGATTATGCGATACTCCGCCATGGGAATGTTGCTCAATGATGAAACATTCTTACATAGTCGCCTCATCACCTGGCTTGAAGGGACCGCCAAAGCCTATCAAACAGAGGCGATTGATCAAGCCCTCTACCAACTATTGAACCAGCGCCTCAACCAACTGCTTTCTCCAGCCCAAGTGCAGATGATTAAACCCCATCTTCAACTGGCTGAAGGGGTACTGGTCAATCAGCGCCAAGCCCAAGCCCATGCGATCGTCTAATGTACTCTCTTGAAACCAACCCCTCTGTGAGATATTGACCTATGATTTCCATTGCTGATCTGCTAGTGGATGACCGCATTCCTAGCGATTATTTTGCCAACGAGTTTTACGTCAAAGGCGACCTTGAACTTGGACTGCTTGAAAACCGCCAAGGCAATCGTCTGATCGCCATTCCCGAAACTCTGATTCAGGGCATCTACGCAGGGCTGGAACAAGAAATCGGCCAAAACACCAACTTAGTCTTGTTCAATTGTGGTCGCTGGTGGGGCAAAAACCTTTACACTCGCTTTTGTGAAGAAGTCACTGATTATTATCAAACCGCCGTTGCAGATATGACGATGGTGGAATTCATGCACTGCCTCAGACAATGCTGGGCAACTCATGGTTGGGGCCAACTTGACCTGGATCAAACTTACCAGCAACAAGGGTTCTTAGTTATTTCGGTAACGAACTCTCCCTTCGCAAAGCAAGCAGGCAGCAGCACCCGCCCCTCCTGTGCCCTGGAAGCCGGAGTGTTAAGTGTCTTCTTTAGCCAACTCACTAGCCGCGAACTCCATTGCGTACAAACTACCTGCGAATCGATGGAGGCAGACTGTAATCGCTTTATTCTGGGCCTCCAAAAACGTGTGTCTCCTGCCGAAGCATTGGTCAGCGAAGGGCTAGATCACAAAGCGATTATGGAACAGCTATGTGCGTAACCAAGCGTATCCTTGAGCGCATAAACCAGGGCTGCACTAGGGACGGGGCCAGCCAAGCCATTTAAATTCTCCCCCTGACTTGGCAAATCCCCATCTCTAGACCTGGGGCGGGGAATGACAATGAACCTCCTTAGTTGTTGAAATAGCAATAGATATGCCTAATGCACTGCTCACAGCAACTTGTTTGCCCCAGTCTCGGTTCAGGGTGATCGACTGACATAGCCCCCAATGTTAATAGTCATGAATAAGTCATTGGAGAAGGGCGAATCGATGTCTACCATTTTTGTATTTACATCGTTAAGCGATTCGTCACTGTGTTGAGTCAAAAGAAGTTGAGTCAAAAGAACCAATCATCTCAATTATCCCGTTATCGGATTCTGGGCCTCGTGGGTCAAGGCCAATTTGGGAAAGTGTATTGTGCCATGCACCGCAGAACGGGGAAATTGTTCGCGCTCAAAAACCTAGAGCGTGAACGCTTCCCTACCCATCAGTTTCTGCGAGAGTTACGCTTTTTGCTCAGCCTCCAGCATCCCAACATTGTGACGTGTCATGCGATTGAGCACACAGCAACAGGGCGACATTTAGTCATGGATTACTGCGAGGGGGGCACCCTACGCAGTTTAATGCTCGATGACGTGGGTCTACCCCTGAACCACGGGATTCAGCTAGTCGCAGATGTTTTGGAAGGATTAGATGAAGCCCACCACCAAAAGATTATCCACTGTGACATCAAACCTGAAAATATCTTATTGACCTTGACCTCCAAAGGTTGGTCCGCCAAAATCTCTGACTTTGGCATCGCTCGTGTCAATAAAGAAGTCTATGATCGCAGTGCCGGGAATACGGGATCGCCAGCGTATATGGCTCCCGAGCGATTTTACAGCCAATATTCTCTGGTGTCCGATCTCTATGCGGTGGGGGTGATGCTGTTTGAGCTATTGGTGGGCCATCGTCCCTTTACAGGGACTCCAAAGGCATTGATGGCCGCTCACCTCAATCAGTCAGTTGAGTTTCCTGAAACAATGTCTGCCGATGTCCCTGAAGCTTTGAAAGAGGTAGTGAACACCTCGTTGCAGAAACTTCCGGCCCGACGCTTTCAATCTGCACGGGAAATGCTGGAGGCCATCCATCAATCGGTGGTCAACACGCCTATCTCACCGTGGCAGCATTCGCCCTCGGTGGCATCCCCGCTGCTGATTTTGCGACAGGTGGTGCCCTGTTATGATGGCTTTCCCCAGCAGCAAATTGCGTTATCTGCTCCTGTGACTGTGTTGAATGGATGGAGATCCCCACCATCTCCGTCCCCGACTCCAGAGGTTGGTGAGACGACCACCCTAAACTATGATCAGCCCTCTGCTGGAGAGACCCTACTTTCTCCTGCGAAAAAAAAACAATATGGCCCTTGCCACATTGGCTATGGTGACAAGACACATTTTTATACTCAGCGATACCAGCGTGGCACGGCTCAGACGGGTGCCGCTGCCAAATCGGTTGCAGAAGGACTCCGCTCCACTATCTCGCTTTCAGAACCAATCCAACAATTACTTGTTGTGCCTCAAGGCTATCTGCTCGTGACCCCTCGCACTATCTTTTGGGTGGATCGTCGTAAGGTAGAGAGTGAGTCCTCACACCCTCTGGGAGGAGGGGACAATGCAGGGGCAAGTCTTTCAGATCGTTTTCATGACTCAAGTGCAGCCATCGTCGCCCATCCCATCTATCAGTTGGAGCAAGATTGTATTGCAGCGGTTGATCCTCAGGGTCATTGGTTGGCCTTGATTACGGATTATCGTCAAAGTACTCTGGAAGATGTCGGCAGTACCCTGAGCTTCCATTCCTTGCCACGACGATCATCTCCGATGGCATTGCCCCAGTCCTCCATTCGGTTACGAGCAGCGGGTAAGGCAGAACGATTGTTGGAGGCGATCGCCCTCGATCAACGCCACATCGCCATTATTTCCGATGGCCCTCGACGCAAACCCACCCCTTCCCCGACCTCCACAGCAGATTCGGCTTCCACAGCACCACCCAGTCCATCCATAGAACGGGCAACATACCTTGAAGTCTTTACGCGCCGAGGTACCCGCATGGCGATCCAGCGACTGCCCATGTTACTCGGTACCATTGTCGCTACCCCCACTCCCTATCAAATCCTAGCCACCGATCAATATGACCCCACCTCAGTTTTGTGTATAGACCTAAAGCCCTTCCGCGTTCAACGATTTGCCTTAGACATCACTCCATCTTTCTTAATGGCAGCTCCATGGGGCCACATTGTTGCTGACACTCAAGGCAAAGTAATCTTCCTTGACCCCACAGGTTATGCTGTCAGTGCCTTAACCATTCCCTCTCCCCTCACTGCTGCCACCTTTATCCCCCCTCACTTTCTCTTCACCGCCACTTGGCAGAATGGGCAAGGTGCATTGCACACTTTTGACCTCAAACAGCAAGCAATCGACTGGGTATTTTGAATGTGGCCACTGCTGGGCAATCTCCGTAGAATCTTGAGTCTACAATATAAGGATGATTGACAAATATTCATTCTCCTTGACTGCCTCCTTGACTACCGGGTTACAGTTGGATGGCCCTTGAGCCATTCCCTATCTATATGCGTGTGCCCTAACCAAATTGTATGAATAAGCTTTTTTCTGGTCGTCCTGCTCTCGCTTTGCTCATTACCCTAGTGGGATTCCTGATCGGCTCCTGTACGCTCCCATTTTCTGACCCGAACCAAACGAATCCCGGTACAGTCGGGAGTAATGGGAGCAATCCTACGACGACAGCGACCGATGATTCTGCACTAGCCCAAGGCGAGGGTGAAAGCGCAACCACAGATGACTTTGACCCTTTTCGGCTTGCCGTTGAAACCGCTCTTGAAGCTACGGAACTCAATCAAACAGCAGAAACAGGTGAGGAGTGGCGAACTGTTGCTGAAAAATGGCGGCAAGCAATTGAGTTAATGAAGGCAGTACCCCCATCCCATGAAAAATACGATATTGCTCAGCAACGGGCACTAGAAGCCTATCCCACTAATTTAGCCTATGCCCAGGGTAGAGCTGGAGAAGATGCCCTGCCAGAATTCACCACTGAGGATGACAAAATGACCAAGGTGGATTTTGGTGAAGGCTGGCCCTTTGTGGTGGATGGTGAACTCATGTGTGAGCGCATTAGCGCTGGGGAATATGTGGTGGACTTGGTGACCCTGCAAAGTCTAGGCCAAGTCTATGCGGTGAATTTGCCGGCCCAATCGCGGGCGCAGGATCGAAACTGGCGCAGGATTGATGAAATCTGGCGCGATAGTCCGATGGGTGAGGGCAAAGTTCCGATTAATTGGGTCATCTGGCGAGGGGAGTCTCTCTGTGATGCACCGTTAGAAGGTGAATCCCCATTAGAGGCCGATCCAGCTTGACCC
>JBFRWC010000349.1:0-8355 GCA_051439365.1 Leptolyngbyaceae cyanobacterium | reverse complement strand
CGGTTAACCCGATCGCTACATTTGCGTTCCGGAGCCGAAACGTATATTTGTCAGAAAACTGCGGCAGAACATCTCGATGATGAACAATTGGCCCAGCGATGAGCTGTGGAAAGAATGTGACAAATAGACAGTAGTTAAGAAAATCAAACTCTTTCGTCCCACCTTGGTAAGCATCCACTAGATAAGCAATTTGCTGAAAGGTGAAAAATGAAATGGCTAGCGGTAGCGCAATTGTCCTAATGTTGATATCAGTAGTGAATAGACTGTTAACGTTATCTATTACAAAATTTGCATATTTGAAGTAGCCAATTAAACCTAAGTTGACCACTACACCGAAGATAAGTACGACCTGCTTCCTCAACTTATTGGATAACCTCTGGCAAAGAAGATAGCCAACCAAATAATTAAAGACTAGTGAGAAGCCCATAATCCAAAGATTTGCTGGCCGCCACCATCCATAAAAAAACAGGGATGCTATAACGATCCATACCTTTGCAATACGAATACGACTGTCACTCGCTCTCCTAATAATGAGAGCGAAGATCAGTATGGTCGCAGGAATAAATAAAAATAAGAATTCGAATGAATTAAACAGCATGTGAGAGATATTCCAGAAATTATTTCAGCAAAGTAATACATTTACTGTATTAGCTAGGTCTCAGATTACGTGGACTGGCGATCGCGCTTCTTTCATAACGATGGATTTCTTGCCTCCGTGTCAATTCATACCTACTCTGATGTCACACATCCCTGAATTCTTCTACCTAGTACGGTTCTGACAACCATTGTTTTCTCCATATAATTATGGTTGAGGTGAGGGGTTTCTGACTGCCAAGATAGCCATCTTTACAAGAAATACACAGAGATAGTGAGGCAAGTCATAGAAAATATACGGAGCTGGGCTGATTGGCTGACAAAAGATCATCGTGTAGGTTGTAGGTTGGGTTGAGCTAACGCAACCCAACCCTCGTAAGCCTTACGTTTTATTGAATCCTCATTCCTAAGCTCTTAGGCAAAAGTGTTCAAGAAAAATTTTATTTTTCCTAGGGTTACATCAGGCTACAGCGTGGGGGCTCCCCGATCCCACCCACGGAACACCACAAGCATCTACGGTCAATGTAGCCAGCAGGAAAAAATTGCTAGCGGTGCCTGGGCAATCCTATGCTTGGATTAAACGAGATTAATTATCAATAAGTAAGTCGTTAAGAAATGCCAATGTTCAATCCGACTTACATCCAAGTTGCTTGCTCATGCTCGAAAAACAGCGACGATAGTAAGGATGGCCTAGTAACAAAGGCTTACTAAGAATGATCGCAATTGTTGCTGAGAGAATCTTGAATAAAATTAACGTGGCCACACAGATTCTTAATAGCGTGTTATCTTATTGCAAACTTAAATCAACATGGTAGCAAAGCCAGTAAAAACTGGGCAAAGGGTGTGTTGTTTTGGTTCTGTGATACTTCCTTGTCATTAAATGTTTATCAGGTAAAGAGTATGAAAACTTTGTTAAAAGTTTGTTTGACTTTTCTGATGAGTGGATTGAGTTTAATGATCATTCCTTCAGCTCAGGCAGCTCCACTTGGTTGGTCAGTGGAGGATTATTCCAAGCCCCAAGCATCTAGCGTACAAGCATCTGAGGTCCAATCGGCTAGCATGGAAGCAGATGTAAATGTAAATCCAGATACATTTCGACATGAATGCTTTTCCAAAAAAGATGTTGAAGGGGTTGAAGGATGTAAGAATTTTATTGCCACTAATCAATCTGATGCTGCCGTGTGGAATCGTTTGGGACATATTTTGTATGAACTGGAACACTATGAAACGTCATACGTTTCGTTTCAGCGTGCTATTGATCTACAGGAGAACTATGCTCTTGCTTGGGCTAATGTTTGTGCAGCCCTGAACAAGTTGGGAGATCCCCAGCAAGCTTTAGTCGCCTGCGATACATCAATCAACCTTAGCTCTGATGCTAGTCACTCTGTTGATGAAAAAACATTGGCCTTGAATAACAAGGCGATCGCCCTTTACTCGTTAGAGCGCTATCAGGATTCGATTGATGCCCTAGACACAGCTATTGCGATCAAGCCTGATGATATGCATCTACAAACTAACCGGGCTATCATCCTCCATGTTTTGGCTTATATCCCTAGTTCTTGACCTAAAGATTGGTGACTGATGGAATTTCATCGTACTGATGTTTAATTTTCCGACAGTTCTACACTTTCATTGCAGTGATAATTTCTTGCCTAAGTTGCTTAGTCCCTGGCGATCGCTCAGGGACTTCGCTTTCAATTCGCTCACCCCTTCATCCTTCTGCCTTCATCCTTCATCCTTCTGCCTTCATCTTTTGTCAATCGGCTTCCTGCTCTATCATATGCGAATAAATGTACTGTTCAGCTTACGGTCAACGCAATCCGGGTCGATCGCTGGTCATGAATTGGCTTTAATTGACCATAATCCACCCAAGCCTTATGGGATCGTCCAATCCGTCAAGGGTACGTTAGGGACTTTGCCAAAACCTTGACGGTTGCGGGTGACGATGGTGCGATGACTCGCGAGGGCGATCGCCTCTGGGTCCACCCTAGAATTGTGATCGTCGCAACATCGCAAAAAGTTTACATTATGCAAACATCGGTAATGTTTTGTAGTCTGTATTCGTCCATAGTAATGTCAGCATAGATAGAGTGCATGGATTCATCCGTGCATTCATCGAATAATACCTATCTATCGGATACTTATCGGCACTGACTCTAGTGGCTAGCCACTAGCTTCACCCATAAAAACCATCCTGGTCCGAACGACTCGTTGAAATACATCTCGGTTGAATACGTAAGCATTGGAGGAAGAGAGGAAGTAATGAATATCGCCGTTGTGGGTCTTAGCCATAAAACTGCCCCAGTTGAGATCCGGGAAACCGTTAGTATTCCTGCACCCCAGCTCGAGGAAGCGATCGCCACCCTCAAAAGCTGTCCCCACATCGAAGAAGTGACCGTCCTCAGCACCTGCAATCGCTTGGAGATTTACATTGTCACTCCTGTGATGGAACATGGCGTGCGAGAAGTCAGTCAGTTTCTCGCCGACTACGGTCAAGTTGAACTGCCCACCCTACGGCCTTACTTGTTTACCCTTCTCCACCACGATGCCATCATGCACCTGATGCGGGTTTCGGCAGGGCTGGATAGCTTGGTCTTGGGTGAAGGTCAGATTTTGTCTCAGGTGAAGCAAACTCATAAGGTGGGTCAGCAATTTAAGGGTTTGGGGCGGTTGCTGGATAAGTTATTCAAGCAAGCTATTTCTGCGGGTAAGCGGGTTCGCACCGAAACTAGTATTGGCACTGGGGCGGTTTCCATCAGTTCGGCGGCAGCGGAATTGGCCCAAATGAAGGTGGATGACCTCAAGCAACAGCGCATTACCATTGTTGGGGCTGGAAAAATGTCCCGATTGCTGGTGCAACACTTGTTGGCTAAGGGTGGCAGTCAAATCACCATTTTGAATCGGTCGATGGGGGGAGCCAAAAAATTGGCGGCTCAGTTTAAGGATGCCGATCTGAAGCTACACACGATGGAGGATCTCGATACGATTCTGCCCCAGTCCGACATTGTGTTTACCAGTACTTCTGCGACCAAACCGCTGATCGATAAAGCCAAGCTGGAGTCAGTGCTGGCTGAAGGGCAAGCCTTGATGCTGATTGACATTTCCGTCCCCCGTAACGTAGACGGAGATGTGAGCGACCTGGCAACGGTGCGCTCTTTCAATGTGGACGACCTCAAAGCGGTCGTGGCCCAAAATCAGGCGAGTCGCCGTCAGATGGCCATGGAAGCCGAGGGATTGCTAGAGGAAGAGGTGGAAAATTTCGAGATGTGGCAGCGATCGCTCGACACCGTTACTACCATCAGCAGCTTGCGCAAGAAGGTTGAAACCATTCGGGAGCAGGAGTTAGAGAAGGCATTGTCTCGACTTGGCTCTGAATTTGCTGAGCGCCATCAGGAAGTGATCGAAGCCCTGACACGGGGGATTGTCAACAAGATTCTCCATGATCCAATGGTGCAGCTACGGGCGCAGCGAGATATCGATGCCCGGAATCAGGCGATGGAAGCGTTACAGACCTTGTTCAATTTGGAAGAGAGTAAGGCTCAGAAAGTGTAAGTTATCGGTGTCAGTCACTCTGATTGACTGACAAAACTGCCTAAAACCTTGTCCCTGCCTTGGGTCAGGTCTCCTGACCCAAGGCTACATTGTCCCAATCTCTTGTAGGGGAGCGGTTTCCGCGCCCAAGCCCCAATTTTTGTCAGTCAACCAGGTCAGTCACTAGTCTCGCCCACAAATGAATTGTGGGCGAGACTGGTGGGCTAGCAGAGAAAACCCACTGAAATGGGGTGATGCGGGGTTACTTGCTGTTAACCCGGAACCAGACTAGACTGTAACTTGCGAATGAATTGCAGGCGAGTGTGCTTACGAGCGATCGCCGCTAAACTGATGTTGAATAGACTCAATCTGGAAAAGGTTGGCAAGGAGCGACTCAATCAGTGACCGACGATGAAACGCTCATTTTCCTCCACTTGATGAAAACCGGAGGAACCAGTTTGTTTCGGTTGATTCGGCAACACTATCCGGATAACGTGGTATTTCACTATGTTCCTAAAAAGGCTGGAAAAACCCTACAGGATCTCCAAGATTTAGGTGCAGAAAAGCGGAATCAATTAAAGTTTGTTCATGGCCACACCCAATTTGGATTTCATCAGCACTTCACCCAATTGAGTCGTTACATTACTCTCCTCCGTGAACCGATTGATCGAGTGGTATCTCTTTACTATTTCACTCACCGAAATCCTAATCGTGAGGTGCCCGATGATCAGGACTATCCTACGATTAAAAGCTATTTTGAAACTCAACGAAAAGCGCTGAATAACTACCAAACTAGGGAGATCGCAGGGGCCGCCGCCGCCGATTTTGCTTTTGGTGAGTGCACCGAAGAGTTACTGGCGATCGCGAAGCAAAACTTGGAGCAATTCCTGATGGTGGGCATCACTGAACGCTTTGATGCGTCGGTGATTGTGTTGAGGCAGTTGCTTAACTTAGATACGGTTTTGTACGTTCGTGCCAATGAAAATAGCGATCGCCCCTTGTTGGATGAACTTGACCCAAGCGACATTGATCACATTGCTAATTACAATCAGCTTGACCAAAAACTATACGCCTATGCCAATCAATTACTTGATGAAAGAATTCAGGAAATGGGTGATAAATTTCAGGCTGAACTATATCTATTTCAACAGGCCAACCGTCAGTTTAATGAAGTCCGAACAAGGTTGATGAATACTCGCCAAGAATTAGATAGTGTTCGGATAGAATTGGGGCAAGCGTATAAAGACTTGGAGAAGGAGCGTAGTATCACATTTTCCCAACGGGTTAGATGTAAACTGTATCAAATGTTGAACCCATTGCAGTCTAGCGAACTGGATTAGGGATTTCGTTGGGGTCTCAAGGATGGCGATCGCCTTCTCCCAAACACCCCGCACTACCCCGCAGCGCCATGCTAGCCATTTTCAACCATCCACATCAGAAATCCCAAAATTTGATCAACAGGCGGCAGGGCATAATCGTTTAAGTCAATCGAAACACACTGCCCCTGTAACTGAAGAAATCGCCACACGGTTCCACTGGTCACGGTGCCGTAGATTGTGGAAATTGATTGTTCTTTTTGGCGATTGAACCGCTGGGCCGCCACCATTTCCGCTAAACATTGGCCCAACGCAGGTTTCAGATCCTCTTTTTTCGCTTCTACCAAAATCACTGCCGGAGCTTTAATGAAAAGCTGTTCTGGGGAACGGCTAAGCAGAAAATCAACATCGCCCGTTAATTCAGCCTCCGGTTCAACGTTAAACTCTTCCCCGGAGAAGACACTAATTTGCTGATTCAACTGGCGTTTGACCTCCAGCAACACGGGATTAATGATGCCTTCAGACCGGGCTTTTTCTGACCCAACAGCGATCGCCCACGGTAACGTATCATTCAACGTTGCCCGCAACAATGGCGTGGGGGGAACAGGTTCAATGGTGGGCAGAAATCGCGGACCCTCAACGATCGTGAGATCAAAGTCCTCGACCGCTTTGCTGAGGCTAAATTTGCTGTAGGGCATTGTCCCGTTCTCCCAGATTGATATTCTCTCAGCTTAATTCTTAGCCCAACGTTACAGTAGAAAGAGTTGCACCCTCAAGGACACCATTTTCTCCTATGCAATATCGACGCTTTGGCCGCACCGAACTCCAGATGCCCGTGTTTTCCTGTGGGGGCATGAGATATCAAGAATCTTGGAAAGATATTCCTAAGTGGCAAATTTCTAAAGGTAGTCAGCACAACCTGAATGATACGATTAAACGCTCCATCGAAGTGGGGATTAACCATATTGAGACGGCACGGGGATATGGCACTTCAGAAGTGCAGCTTGGAGAAATTTTGCCCACCTTTCCCCGCCACCAAATCATTGTTCAAACCAAGGTCAACCCTAGGGACAACGCCAAGGAATTTGGCAAAACCCTGGAGACCTCGATCGCCAATCTCAAACTGGACCATATCGACTTGCTGGGCATTCACGGCATCAATAATGAGGAGACGTTGCAGCAAACCCTCCGGCCCGGTGGTTGTCTCGATATGGCGCGTCAGTTCCAACGCCAAGGCAAAGTACGGTTTGTGGGCTTTTCCACCCACGGCCCCACCGAGATTATTTGCAAGGCCATCAACACTGGGGAGTTCGATTACGTCAATTTGCATTGGTACTACATTAACCAGTTCAATTGGCCAGCGATTGAAGCTGCCACTCGTCAAGATATGGGGGTGTTCATCATAAGTCCGTCCAATAAGGGAGGCAATTTGTATGATCCCCCCCAGAAGTTGGTGGAGTTGTGTCAGCCCCTAAGTCCGATGGTATTTAATGATTTGTTTTGTCTCAGCCATCCCCAGGTGCATACCCTCAGCCTAGGAGCAGCAAGACCCAGTGATTTTGATGAACACCTCAAGGTGCTGCCATTGTTGGATAAGGCTGATGAGATTTTGCCATCGATCCTAGCGCGATTGGAAGCCGAGGCCATTCGCTGTCTGGGGAAAGACTGGTATCACAGTTGGCACGTAGGCTTACCCAAACCGGAAGACACCCCCGGTGGCCTGAACTTGCATGTGATGTTGTGGCTCCGGAACTTGGCGATCGCCTACGACATGATCGACTATGGCAAGATGCGTTACAACCTCCTCGGTGGCGCAAGTCACTGGTTCCCTGGTAGTCGATACAATCCAGAAGCCTTTCTAGACTTTAGCCAGTGCCTCACCCACAGCCCCCACGCCCACAAAATCCCCACCGCCATCCAAGAAGTTCACCACCTCCTCGGCGGCGCTCCCGTCAAACGCCTCTCCCAACAATAACCCCCTACTCACCCACCCACTCCCTAACCCCTCCACCCACTCACTCCCCCACTCCCCACTCCCCACTCCCACTCCCTAACTAAAGATTGCAAAGGGGTGTCAATCTAGAATACGGGTGATAGATTAGCTTCAACAGTGTATGATTATGGCCAAATCTGTTGTAAGACTGGATTTTTGTTAGGGTTCCCCCGCCATCGTTCTACCTCTTCCCTTATCCCTACTATATTTTTGGAGTAGTGCCGTGACCCAATCCACCCCGCCCAACGTGGCCCATCTGCAAGCCGAAGTCAACCAGCTTCGGGATGAACTTCAAACCCGCGATCAATTGGTGCAACAACTCTCCCAAGAATTGTTTCGGTTGGTGAAGGATAACACGAGCTTTACCCCTGCACCAGAGGTCTCAGAGCGCCATCAGGCAGAAGTGCGATCGCTCCGGGACCAACTCAAGGGGGTAGAGGAGCAGGTCCAGTTTTATCAAGGCCAAATTTCCAGCCGTGATCAGGAAGTTGAGCGACTGCGCCACCTGGTTAAAGGGTTAACCCACCGTAGCAAGACCTTAGAAAAAGTGATCCAGGAAATGCCCCGGATCTACAAAGAGAAATTCTCTGAGCGGATGGTGCCGATTAAGGAGAAAGTCGCGCGGATTCAGCGAGAAAATCGTCAGCTTCATGCCGAATTGCAAAGTGTGAGCTACCGCCTAGCGGTACGGAGTCGCCGGACCAACCATTTAGATCTACCCAGTTTCCCCCAGTTGGGAACACTTCAGTCGTCATTGCCTGCACTGGGGGATGTGTAGGGGAGTGAGATCGTGGGGAGTGGGATCGTGGGGAGTGCGAGATGGAGGTCTCAAGAATATACATGACTAGGCGATCGCCAGCACTAGGTAAGTCAGTGGTTCTGGCACCGATCGTCCCACTGCTGCTGCGATTGGCTTGAGGC
>JBFRWC010000348.1:0-22587 GCA_051439365.1 Leptolyngbyaceae cyanobacterium | reverse complement strand
CCCCTACATTGTCCCAATCCCTTGTAGGGGAGTGGTTGCCGCGCCCAATGCTCGTTTTTTGTCAGCCAACCAGCATTCACTCACACCGCCGTGAATTCCGTGTTAGGAAGCCTCTGTTTTCTCCACCCGCTTAAACTTTAGGGTAATGGAACTCTTTGCCTCTGCCCCAGCTAACAATTGAATTTCCCCCTTCCCACTGATGGAAATGGATAACACCACCTCATCCAACTTCATCTCCGAATCGGTGCCAATTTGTTGATCCACCTGATTAAACATTCGTCCCACAAACCGCACAAATCGATTCATATTAACTTCTAGAGTCGTCGTTGTCATCTGAGTGGCCGTTCCTACGGCTTTCTGGGCCTTGGTGCTAATTTCATCCAACCAAGTATTCTCGGTTTTAGGTCTAGACCTTTTTTGTGATTGTGTGTGTGGGTCGATCGCTTCTCCATTGATCGTTTCCCCCATCGTTTCAGTGACTTCCATTCCCTCTGGGACTACCGTCACCGCGACATCATCCGTTGCAATCAAAATATAGTCATTCATTCGTTTCACCCTTCTGGTTGCGTATCGTGTAGATGCTACCCAATCTAACATCAACGCTTGTGTCATCTGCTGACTGTATCGCAACTGAGATGTTGGTCACTTGCCATACAGCGATCGCCTTCTCTTTTTGTAAAGAAGCCTACTGTCATTTAGATGAATGAACTACAAATGAATTACCGTAGATTTGCTGGAATAAGCAAACCACTCCGGCACCAGCACTGAGCTACAATGATCGGGAAAGGAGATAGCATCATGTCGTTTTTCAACCGTCTCAGCAAAGGATTAGGACTATCGACCCAGCTTTTACAGCAGTTTTTAGAACCCTACGTATCCATTAACCCTTCCGAAAAGCAACTTATCCTTAAAGACAAAACTGTGGCAATTCTTTGTCAGCAAGCGATTAATCGGGTGGAGAAAATTACTAATCTAGAGCCGGATGCCGTCGAAGGACTATGGGCGACGGTCAAACATCAAAATCTTGAATTTAAGATACATTTTACGCCAGAGAAGATCACCTACAATGATGATTTAATCGAAGGTCAGATTCGTTTACTGAAAAAAATTGATTGTCAAACTAATTCTTTAGCTTACCGTGTGGTGATTGCGGCGTGGAAAACATTTCTTGGCGGCACCGTTCCAAATCAAGTGTTGCCAGAAGGGATTCGGTCTGAAGGCGATCGCCTCTACTATCAGTTTCCCAAATCCCAACTCAAGTTAATCGATGCCTTATTTACCACCGTCGAAAATAATTCTGCTGTGAATCTCGCGTTATTGAAAGGTGAATTATACCTGGACACAACCATCACTTGGAGTCGCGTTGATTTACCAAAACTTATTCAAACCTTGGGCCTCAATCCGACCAAGTCTTAATTGCTGGGGAAAATCTACCTCAGGTCAAAACAATCGTTTATCGTTAACAGGACACGCCACATGATTACAGTAATCGATATGTCAGTTTCCGTCATTGCCGGACTTCTGGATTCTGTAGTTTGGATTCTAGACAAGATATAGTGTGGGGACTGGCAACATGCAGAGACCATCGTGAAGTCAATAATTGTGAAACAGCCATGACCACTATCTTGCAAGCCAAAACCCTTAGCCTGTATGACTTGGAACAGAAATTCCACTTGACTCCAGCAACGTCAGTCCCACAACCATCGATTTGGGAGACTGCCATGCCAGAATTGGCCACATCTGATCGCTCAGCCTTGGCACACATTGCTGATAACTACAACAATCAAGTTCGGTACTTGCCACTTTCGGAAGAACTGGTAAAAATGGTGGTGTTATCGCCCCTGTTGGATCTGGCTGGATTCTACAGTCGTCACTTTCGGTTGAGTACGGAGGAGTCGGTCGAAATTGTGTTGCAGGAGGAAGATGAACTGATTAAGGGACGCATTGATGTCTTGATTGTGCAGGGACAGTTTTGGGTGTTGGCGATTGAGTCTAAGCGGGTGCAACTTGATGTCATGGCCGCATTGCCCCAACTTCTGGTGTACTTACTCAACAGTCCTGTCCTGCAACCTGAGCCTTTGGGATTACTGACCAATGGCCGAGAATTTGTCTTTAGCCAAATTCTGCTCACTGCGGCTGATGCCCCACAGTATACTTGTTCCGATGCGTTGACCATTAACCGTTCAACCGACTTTCAAACCGTGCTGAAAACTCTCCGGGCAATTGCCTCCACAAAATCTGTTGGCAACACAGCAGGTTGATGATCAGATGGGGTGCGATCGCCTCCGCTGAAAATTGATCAATTGGATCGTAGGAGATGACTCGAAACATTTGGATATACTCGTCAAGCGATCGCCCCCAAGGTACAATATCGTCCAGTTTTAATCTCATGTTTGACCCTGCTGCACCCGTCGCTATGCCTTCATGTTAAGCTGATTGCCATTTAATTTGCGTGGCTGAACCCCGCCAGCGGCGGGGTTCAGCCACCAAAATACGCAAACTAAACTAGTTTTAGCTTACTTCCAGTAATCTTCGTGGTCGTTACATTGTTACATTGTTCGATCCCCTATTGTATTGATATCTACCAGACTTGATTTTGCCATGTCGTCTTCTCCATCATCGCCCACGACCGTTGCCGCTGATCTCGCGGCCTTTACGATTCCCCCGGCCCCCAATGGATTTAAGTCCGGTTTTATCGGCATCATTGGTCGGCCTAATGTGGGCAAATCGACTCTGATGAATCAGTTGGTGGGGCAAAAAATTGCAATCACCTCTCCGATTGCCCAAACTACCCGCAATCGTCTCCAGGGAATTTTGACCACGGATATGGCTCAATTTATTTTTGTGGATACACCAGGGATTCACAAACCCCATCACCAGTTGGGGAAAGTACTGGTGCAAAATGCGAAAGCGGCGATTCAGTCGGTGGATGTGTTGCTGTTCGTGGTGGATAGCAGCGTGATGATGGGGGGAGGCGATCGCTACATCGTGGATTTGCTCAAACATGTGAAGACCCCGGTTGTCTTGGGGTTGAACAAGTTAGATCAACGCCCCAATGATTTCGCCAAACGAGAGGCATTCACCCAAAGCTATACTGAAGTGGCTGAGGCGAAACAGTGGACCGTGGTCAACTTCTCTGCTTTAACGGGAGAGGGCACTGACACCCTCCAAGACCAACTGATGGCGCGATTGGACCCTGGTCCCTACTACTATCCTCCAGATTTAGTCACAGATCAGCCAGAGCGATTCATCATGGGGGAGCTAATTCGGGAGCAAGTGTTGCTGAATACTCGCGAAGAAGTGCCCCATTCAGTGGCGATCGCCATCGACAGAGTGGAAGAAGCACCGAACGTGACCAAGATACTGGCGACCATTCATGTGGAGCGCAAGTCCCAAAAAGGCATTTTAATTGGCAAAGGCGGCTCCATGATCAAAACCATCGGTGTGGCTGCCCGTCAGCAGATTCAGAAGCTAATCATGGGTAAAGTTCATATTGAATTATTTGTCAAGGTCCAGCCTCGATGGCGACAGTCCCGTGTTCAATTGGAGGATCTGGGGTATCGATTAGATGCTTAACTTCCGTGATTTTACGACACTCAATGCTGATTATTCTTGAAAAAATGGTGAAGAGCTGGGGTGGGTGATAGTTCCCATGGCGATCGTCTTCATGGCGATAGTCTGCTAGCCTCACCGAGATCCTGTCGCCCTAACCCTGCCATATTTTTAGGAGTCGAGTCTTTGTTTTCAGGAACCGAGTTATGTCCCAAGAATCCCCCCCTGTTACGGTTGAATCCCAAGTTTCTGCTAAGCCATTGTCGTCACCCCATGAAAAACCACTGGAGCGGAATTCGGCCCCAGTTTTATTTTTATTTCTAGAAATCTTTTCTCAGGAAGGTGGCATTCAGTCTTATGTTAAGGATATTTTTCGCGCTTACTGCGCCTTGGAACATCCACCCAAGGGCGATGTCTTCTTGCTGCGGGATCAGCCCGATTGCGCCAATGAGTTTGGCGAGGGTCCGCTGACGTTTCACTATTTCTATCGCTCAAACCCCACAGTGGGCCGGATTAGAATGGCGATCGCTATCTTATTCTATCTAGTGCAAAAACGACCGGCTCAAGTCCTGTGTGGCCACATTCTGCTGGCTCCCCTAGTGCAAAAACTGTGTGGATTTCTGAATATTCCCTATACGATCCTCACTTATGGGAAAGAAGTCTGGCAACCTCTGGTACCCAAGGCCCAATTGGCTCTCCAGCAAGCGGCCTCCATTTGGACGATTAGCCGTTACACGGGGGACAAGCTTTGTGCTTCCAATCATGTCCAGACCGAGAAACTCCAGTTTCTCCCCTGTGCCATTGATGGTAGCTATTTCACGCCAGGGGAAAAATCGACAGCACTCCTACAGCGCTACGGTTTGAATCCTGATCGGAAAATTTTGGTGACGGTGGCCCGTCTCTGGTCCGGCGATATTTACAAAGGAGTGGATGTCACCCTGAGAGCATTACCGACGATTCAGCAAGCGGTGCCGGGAGTGCAATATTTGATTATTGGTCGGGGGGATGACCAACCTAGACTGGCCCAACTTGCCACAGATTTGGATGTGGATGATAGTGTGGTTTTTGCTGGATTTGTGGCCACAGAGGAGCTGCGGGACCATTATCGCCTAGCCGATGTGTACGTGATGCCCTCCCAGGAGGGATTTGGCATTGTTTATCTGGAGGCGATGGCTTGCGGGGTTCCGGTGATTTCTGGAGATGCGGACGGGTCGGCTGATCCGGTGCAAGATGGGCGGGTCGGCTGGCGAGTTCCCCACCGAGAACCAGAGGCGGTGGCGAAAGCTTGCATTGAGGTGCTGCAAGAGCAAGACCAGCGGTGTGATGGGGCGTGGCTGCGACAAGAGGCGATCGCCGCTTTCGGGAAACAAGCTTTTCAAAACCAATTGCAAACGCTCCTGCAATCGTAGTCGCACTCTGTAATCGTGGTTACACAAAGTCAGTGAACGCTGGCACAACCTGAAATCTGGTTCTGAACACAGCCTCCAGCACCCATACGAAAGAGCAGCAGAACGATAGAACTGCTGCTCACACTACTGGGTTCAAAATTTAAACTGGAGAAATTGGTCAAACCAAAGAATTACATTAGGCCCAACTGGGACAAGATGCCCTGACCTGTCAGGTACTCAGTTGCAATTCCAATGATGAAACCAAGCATTGCTAAACGACCGTTCCAGGTTTCCGCAAACTTGTTGAAACCAAGACCCTTGCTTCCACTTTCCATAGCGCTCTAAACCTCAATTAAGTCAACGTTTGTGAAACGGTTGTAATATTTCGCTTCACAATCGTTAATATAGCGCAGATGCATTAGACCTGCAATGATTTGAGCGAATTTCAGCCAGCAAATCTTTATAAGTCTCGTTGGCATTCTTCTAGAACATCCATCAAATCTCGTAATGACTGGGCAGGGATTAACTCCAGGAGTGTCAACGTACACTTGCCCCCGCCCAAATTGACTGAAATATTTCGCAGGGCTGCTTCGACTTTGGCTTCGTCAATTGCGCCATCCACGAGTGTGGGATAAAGGGCTTCGGCTAGAGGAATGTGAAGGTGAGCATCACGGAGGTACAAATGCCATTTGGCGACATCAATATAAGCCGTCGAACCGATGTCTGCGGCAATGCGTTCGATATCTTGGGAGGAGTTGGTGGACATGGACGGGTGAAAAATTAAAACCTTGTTAGATTACGGGAAGTCAGCGCCTATTTGGGGGGTTGTTGCGGCTTCGGATCAGAATAGTCAGCGATCGCAAAAATATAGACCCCATGCAGCACCAGCACGGTGATCCATACACTAGTGACCCAGACCGTCCAAGGCCAGGTCGCCTGTTTTAGGAGTCGAACAAACCAAAGGCCAGAGTTACTAGCCAGGAACAGTGCGACATGGGTGGCAAAGGTCATGCGATCGTCGAGGCGACGGAAGGCAACATCAGTTTTGCGATCGGGTTTACGTGGCCAACGGGGAGGCATAAATACTCTCAGTACAGGTGTAGTAGAACTTATGTGATCGGTGAAAAATCACTTATTCAGTATAAGGGCCAGTCTTCAGTGTGCCGTGGTTGACTCAAAATTTAACTGAGCGAGAACGACTCGCTCCCCTACCCGGTTTAACCGTAGACCCTCAAAAGTCATCTAACCCTGGTTGACTGACAAAAATCGGGGCTTGGGCGCGGAAACCGCTCCCCTACAAGGGATTGGGACAATGTAGGGGGCAGGTCTCCCCTACAAGGGATTGGGACAATGTAGGGGTCAGGTCTCCTGACCCAAGGCAGGGACAAGGTTTTAGGCAGTTTTGTCAGTCACTCAGCATCTAACCAACGTGGCGATCGCCATCATATTATTGTTGTTGGCTCTCCATTTTTTCCACAAATTGCAACATTTCACTAGCCGACTCGTAAGCCTCCAAGAGCATTTCCTTTTGTTCTACCGGGTTATCCACGAGCCCATCCGCGACAACCCCAAGGCTGCCAATCATGGAGTTGAGGCGATCGCGAATGGCATGGGAGGCTTGGCTCACCTCCAATTGGCGTGTGGGGGAACAGTAAGCAGGGGTGGGGTTGTCATCAACGGACTGTTTGGCAAACTGCATCGTATAAAGTTGATGGTAGTAACCGCCCAAAGCCAAGAGTTCATCATGATTGCCTAGTTCCACCACTTGTCCTTGTTTCATCACCGCGATTTGGTCTGCATTTCGAATGGTGGACAAACGATGGGCAATGACAACGGAGGTGCGATCGCGACTCAACTCATCGATGGCTTCTTGGACCAATCTCTCCGAGGCCGTATCTAAGGCGCTGGTGGCCTCGTCCAAAATCAGAATGTCGGCGTTTTTGAGCAGGGCACGGGCAATGGCTAGCCGCTGTCGCTGTCCACCGGAAAGGAGTACGCCGCGATCGCCAATTTGGGTGTCCAAGCCTTGGGGCAACTTCATAATGAACTCATAGGCATTGGCCCGCTGCATCGCATCAATAATCTCTTCATCCGTAGCATTGGGGCGGGCGTAGGCAATATTATTCCGCACCGTATCGTTAAACAAAAATGCTTCCTGGCTGACAATCCCCATTGCCGATCGAAGCGAGTGGAGATCAAAATCCTGTAAATTCGTGCCATTAATGGTGACGCGGCCTTGAGTCGGGTCATAAAATCGGGGTAGGAGATCGGCTAGAGTCGATTTGCCTGCCCCTGACTCACCCACCAGCGCTAGGGTTGTGCCTTTGGGCAACGTCAGGTCAACATGTTTGAGGGATAGAGCCTCCGTCTCAGGGTAAGCAAATGACACGTCTTCAAACCGAATACTCGTTTCAAGCCCATTGAATCGCTGTTTGCCATTGGGCATAAAAGGCTTATTATCCCGCTTCAGGAAATGATGGATCACATCTACACTAGCCGCGCAGTTTGCAAACTGGCTCCGGGACGTATTTAACTGGGCCACCACGGGCAGGAGCTTAAATAGCACCACTAGATAAGTTAGCAGCGTCGTAGATAGGGCTTGCAGTTCTCCCGTAAACAAAAAACGTCCAATCAGAACGATGCCAAGGAGGGCCGTAATCCCAACCATTTCACTCACTGGACTAATGGCGGCCGCGTTGGCCTGGGCTTGAAAATCGAGTTTCTCTCGACGCTGGATCAGCTTCAGGAGGGTGGCATATTCTCGATGTTCGCCGACCGTTTCTTTGATCAGGCGAATCCCTGTGAGTGTTTCGGTTACGCGGCTAGAGTAGTCCCGCGATACAAGGGAGAGCTGTTTCCCAAATCCCTTGGAGCGACGGATAAAAGTCTGGTTAATCAAAACCACCACGGAAAATAAAATGGCTGCAGCCAGGGTTAGTTTCGCCGACATCCCTAACAGGATATACACAAAAATTGTGATAGTAATCACATGGCCAGTGATGCGAAGGAGGGCTTGGACCGATCTGGCGGTTCGCACCGTTTCACCATTGATCCGGTTGAGAATATCTCCCACTCCTGTTTTACTGTAGAAGTCCAGATCGACATTTAACAACATTTGGAGGGCTTGTTCCCGTAAATCAGTGGTGATGGCTAGTTTGAGGCTACCCCCCATCATTGTGTTGATATAATTGGTCAGGTTCTTCAGGCCCAGGGCCAACAAAATGGCTCCAGTCATGGTTGCCAACCGATATGGCTCAGGAATGCTTTCAAAGGGGGTCAGCAATAGTTTGAGCAGGGGAGGCATATTTCGCGGATCGATGGCTTGATCCAAAATAGTTAGGATGACAGGCACCACCAACACGGTGCTAATCCCGTTGAA
This sequence comes from Leptolyngbyaceae cyanobacterium, assembly GCA_051439365.1. Lineage (GTDB taxonomy): Bacteria > Cyanobacteriota > Cyanobacteriia > CAKZMO01 > CAKZMO01 > JAAHGY01. Next base: position 14,268 of record JBFRWC010000348.1, on the reverse strand, counting down.
CAGTGCTCCAGAAAACCCCATCAAAACCGTGAGAATCGTTCGGATCGGGTAGCGTCGGGTCATGCTGAGCAGGAGGCGATCGCGAAAGATCGGGACGTAGACTCTGGCTAATTGTTTAGCCTCTGGTTTAGCATCAGGTTGGATAGGATGTAGGCCAGGGATAGAAGATGAAGTCATAGCGACATGGGGTAGTTGGCAATGAAGACTATCGGGGCAATCAGCTAATTAACTCAATCGACGAAGGGGACAGGGAGTTGCCCCCATTGTAGAGAACCTGATGGGGATAGCGGACTTTAGTGAACTGAACCAATGGGCCTTGGGATGGTTTGAGGGGTAGGCCCGGTGTCATAAGCGGTGAGCATTTTCGCTAAGGTTTGGGCCATTGTTTTCACACTGTAATGGCTGACGCATTTGGTGCGTCCCTGTTGACCCCGTTGGGTGGCTTCGGCAAAGTTAGCAAAAATATGGGCGATCGCCTCTGCCAATTGGTCGGGGGATTCCGGGTCCACCAAGTAGCCAATATCTGCCAAAATGTCAGGGATATCGCCAACGCGGGTGGAAAGGACTGGCTTGCCCATGGCCATGCCATCAGTGAGTTTGAGGGGAAACTGAGCTTGGGCGGTTAGGGTATCCCGTTGAGGAACCACCATGACATGGGCGGCGGCTAAAATTTCTGGCATTTGCTCCACGGGACAACGGGGCAATTTCACAATCCAGCGTCCCCATTGAGCCATCAATTGGGCATCGTAGTCATCGTATGGACTGCCACCAACAATCACAAGGCGTAAATCGGGTTGATCGAGTTGGTCTAAGGCCATCAGCACGTCTTCTACACCTTTGTGGGGTCGGGGTGCGCCCGGAAACATCAAGACTCGGTAGTCCGACAACCCGTATTTTTGTCGGGAGCGATCGCCATCGTAACCCGTGGGATCAAACAAGTCAGTATCTTTGCCATTGGGCACATAGACCCCACCAAAACGGTTTTGCAAAAATGACGTGTCTATCGTCAGGGCATCCGCCTTCGAGACTAACGATTCAAGCCACTTAACATAGAGGGGATGATCCGGTCGCCTCAACTCGCCATTGGATTTGAAAATATCTCGGTAGAACTGCTTAAGGGATGGCGGACGATAACGCCACTCATCACCCCCGTGCCAACTCAGTTCCCAGTCATCCATATCGAGAAACAGGGGACGACCCGTCTGCCACTTTTTCAGCAGTCCCACCCCAAAACTTGAAGGTTTAGGTTTGACGGCATAGAGAATATCCCCGTCAATTTTGGCCAACAATTGTCGAGTTGCACCGATAAATTGGGGATATTCTGCCCCCGGAATACTGACAACGGGCATATTTTCCGGGGGAATGGCGTACAACTCTGGGCCAAATTGAAAACCAACCACTTCGACAGCGTAGCCCAGTGCTTTACATACTTGCCCCAGCAGAAACGCTCGGACAGCACCACCGCCAGACAAGTCACTGACGATAAAGGAAATTTTTAGGGGAGAGTTAGGTGAGGTCATGATGGGGTTGGGGAGTTAGGGAGTTGGGGAGTTGGGGTGTTGGGGAGTTAGGGAGTTGGAGAGTTAGTGGAGTTGGGGAGTTGGGGTGTTGGGGGGTCTAGGGTGGTTTATTATACATTTTGAAAGGGTGGAAACACGGGTATTCATCGGTTAGAGTGTGAATGGGACATCATTTTTATTTATCCCAATTTTTAGGTGGAACTCCCAATCCAATCCCCAAAATCTCAAACCGTTACTCTGGCAGTCGGGACTCGTGCTGTTTGTCTTGCAAGAGATAGCCAAGGGCGGTACCTGTGCGGCCTGTTGCTACCCAAAGGAGCGATCGCACCCCGTCTCGGATCACTTTGCGGAGGGGCTCGGGGGCACGATCCGATTCAATCGCAATGGGACGACACTGAATCCCCTGACTGCCCATGACAATGTTGCCAATTACCTGTGCTCGACGCATGTGATAGTCTGATGTGATCACATAAATGCTATCAAAACCGGATGCTTTAAAGTCTTTGGCTAAGGTGGTGAAATTGGTGACGGTGTCGAGGGCTTGGTAATCCAAGTGGAGGCGATCGCCACTGATACCGGCTTCAGCAAAAACCCACTCAGCGTAATCCCGATTGCTACCGGACGAGACCCAAATGGGCAGGGTAGGATTTTGGTGAGCAAATTTTGCGGCGAAGTGTTCGCGCTCTTCGGCCCCCCCTAGCACAAGAATCGCGTCAGGTTGGAGCTGGCGTTGTTGCCAATAGTAATGCCCACCCATGAGTAGGAGGGCGATCGCTAGCGTCAATGCCCACCACCGGCACCGTCGTTGGCTCGGTTGTCGGCCCTGTTTTAGTCTTGTGTGCCGTTGTCTCCGCCTCACCCTACACCGCGATCGAAACATTAAAGGAACATCCCACATGATAAGCTACCCTACCGTAATTTTGGGAAGATGCTTGCCCCCTGGTTGAAGTTTGGTTACAGCAGTTTGATTTCAGCTTGATTTAAGGATTGAGAAGCTGATCAATCTGTTGCACCCATTCAGTATTACCCTGTTCCAGAAATAATATCCTGGCATAGTCCAGCATGTCTTGGGATTCCTGGACTTGGCCTTGTTGTAAGAACACCAGCCCTGCTCCATAGTAAGCATTGGGATAGAACGGATTTACGCTGGCAGATGTGCGAAAGGCATCGAGGGCTGAGTGAAACTGTTGTTGTCCGTAAAGAATACTGCCGCGACTGTAGTGGGCTTCGGCATAGTTAGGATTGAGGGCGATCGCTTGTTCAAAAGCGGCTAGTGCTGCCTCATCGTTCGCTTGTTGTCGATAGAGTTGCCCCAAGTAATAGGCAGGTTCTGGCGCATTGGGGCTAAACACCATTGCTTGCTCAAACGCATGTATGGCCCGGTTGATCTCTCCTGTTTGTTGATACACCAGCCCCAGATTATAGTGAGCCAGACCCAGCTCCGGATCAAGTTCAAGGGCTTGCTGGAGATACTGCTGGGATAGTGCAAGGTTATTCCCCTCTAGCAACGCCGCTCCTAGGTTTGCATGGGCGGTGGCAAAGTACGGATCGGCTTGAATCGCTTGAAAAAAGGCATTGGCGGCAGCTTGTAAGTCACCCTGCTGGCGTTGAGCTAGCCCTAGATTATAGTGAGCCGCTGCTAGTTGGGGGGCAAGCAGAGTCGCCTGTTCAAAGGCCGCGATCGCCTCCTCTACATTTCCCTGCTGGATAGACTGTAATCCTGCGGCAATCGCTTGGTCCGCAGGTGACGTAGGGGAAATCCCTTGGGCCAGATGAATCGCAGAAAAAGTTGGCGATGTCACTGGGATTGCCACTGGGCTTGCCAGAGCTGAAGTTCCCCAAGCGGGATTGAATAATGCTGGCAATAGGAATAGTGCTGTCACCCCAGACACTGCGTTCAATTTGTCGATCAAACGCAAATGCAGATCTCTGTTTCTCTTACAGCATCGACGACCGAATCGACATGCTAGGATGGGAACCCGGTCTGTATTGATTTGGGTGCAGATGACAAACTGGGATTTCATTGCATTAATCACCCCAAACGGGAGAGAGGCAAGCATGACGCAAAAAGTCGCACAGCATAACGGCCTCATCTTACCGTACTTTTAACATCACAGGCTCAACCGTGTTAAGAGTGCAACACCACCTTACTTAAGCACCTACCTTACTTATGGAGAAGTTAGACACAAGGGAATGGCTTTTGACCAATGGCTTGGGGAGTTTTGCCAGCGGCACGGTTGGAGATGCCCATACTCGTACCTACCACGGTTGGCTCATTGCAGCCCTTGTCCCCCCCAATCAACGCCGATTGCTCCTCTCCCATATTGATGCCTGCTTAGAAGTCGATGACTATCACTACGACCTCAATACAAACTATTGGAAAAGCGGCGAGGTCGGGCCTGAGGGCTACCGCTGGTTAGAGTCTTTTCAGTCATCGCCTGTGCCAACCTGGACTTGGGGCAAGGAGCAGTGGCACCTTTCTCGACAGATTTTTCTGCCCCATTGGACTTGCACCTTGGCGTTGGACCCGCAGGCTACCTCAGCCTCGGTGCAGCCCCAGGTTCTCTCCAAGGCGGGAAAGGACACTGACTCCGCCTTTCGTGACATCACTGATTATCAGCCGTCCGCATCTGAACTATACGGTTGCCACCGGGTTCTAATCCATTACCATTACGAAGGCCACAAGCCGGCAGTGTTGACTCTGCGTCCGTTGATTGGCGATCGCTTTTTCCACCACCACCAACGTGCCTCAGACCATCTCCAATTTTCCCAAGTTGTGGCCCAACAACAACTTTTATTACAGGCCATTCGGCCTCAGTGGAGCGGTACGCCCTGGTCCCTCCGCTGGTCCCAAGGCACCTACTGCCCGGACGGGCTGTGGTATTGGGACTATTGCTATCCTGAAGAAACTCGCCGGGGCTTGAGCGATATTGAAGATTTGTACAGTCCGGGCTATTTAACCGTGATGCTCCATCCGGGAGAATCCGTGACGCTAGAAGCACGGGTGGGCGATCGCCCTACCGATTTAGCCCTAACCTCTGATACATTTGCTGAAGCCATATCGTTGGAAAGTCAACGATTCCAGCAGCAAGTGATCGAGCCATCTAGGCCTGATTGGGCTAACCAACCTGCTTCCCTGGACCGACAAGTGAGTGCCGCCTTGTTTCATCGACCCCATTGGGAGGCTGAAAAAGAAGCAGACTCAAGTTGTTTGCCCCAGCCAGAGGCGCGATCGCTGTTGTGGGCAAGACTTCTCTATGCTGGCGATCAATGTCTGGTCTATCACCAGGCCAGTACTACCCCTACCGTAATTGCGGGTTATCCCTGGTTTGAAGCCTGGGTCCGCCAGATGTTAATCGCCATTCCTGGTTTGACATTGACCACGAAGCGGTTCTCTGTGGCGCGTCAGTTGCTCAAGTCTACCGCCCAATATTGTGAACGGGGCCTAATTCCCAACACGCTTCCAGAACAAGAAGTCCCAATGCCTTATCCCACCTTAGACGTATCGCTCTGGTGGATAGAAGCCTTGGGGCTATATTTGGATGCGACCCAAGATTGGGGCTTTTTGGTGGAGCAATATCCCACGACGGTTCGGGCCATATACAAGGCGCTGATGACGGGAACATCGCACAATATTGGGGTGGACGCGGTGGATGGGCTGATTACTTGGAATAGCCCAACGGTTGCCTTGACGTGGATGGATACGATGATTGAGGGGGTGCCCGTTACGCCCCGCACCGGTAAGGTGATTGAAACTAATGCGCTGTGGTATTCCAGTCTGTGTTGGGCGCGACAGTGGGCCAACCAACTCAAGGAGATAGCGCTGGCGGAAGGGGATACTCCCAAAAAAGTGGAAAGCCTCACCCGCCAAGCTCATCGATATGAGCAACAGATTGCGGTGGTACAGAAATCCTTGAAAGTATTTTGGAATCCGCAACAGAAATATTTTTACGATCGAATTTGCCCCGATGATGCGCCTGATCCGAGTGTGCGCCCCAATGGTATTTTGGCCCTTTCCCTGGCTCACTGTGGTTTTTCCGAGGCTCAAGGTCAACAGGCTTTAGATCTAGCGATCGCCCATCTCCTTACCCCCTATGGTTTACGCTCCCTTGCTCCTTTTGAGCCAAATTACCACAGCCATTACGCGGGCAACATGAACTGTCGCGATCGCGCTTATCATCAAGGCACGGTTTGGAGTTGGTTACTTGGTCCCTTTATCCGGGCTTGGCAGCGTTTTTATGGCGATCGCCCCCTGCCCTTTGATACCCGCTTGATTTTGGATCACCTCACCCAACAAGTCTGCCTCGGATCAGTCTCCGAGATTTTTGATGGAGATTATCCTCACGCCCCCCAAGGGGCTATCTCTCAGGCTTGGTCCATTGCTGAGATTCTTCGTCACTGGGAGCAGTTTATTGAGTGATACTGGATTCAGTCTTTTAGTTGTCAGGACTCGAAACTGGGTATGTCTTTTACACCAAACATGAAATCAAGCACAGGTCAAACTCCCTCCAGAGTACTGGAACAGGGTAAGAAATGGTTGGTGCCTCTCGGTCAGCATGACTCCCATGCCCAGCTATCCTTGTTTTGTTTCGCGCCTGCGGGGGCAGGCAGCAACTTTTTCCGGCAGTGGTCAGCCTTACTGCCGGATGGGGTCAACCTTTGGGCCATTCGCTTACCAGGACGGGAAACCCAGTTGCGGCAGCCTCTGATCACGAATTGGCCAGATCTAATGGAGCCGCTGGTCACAGCAATGGTGGAGCATTGTCACCAACCCTTTGCAATTTTTGGTCACAGCTTGGGGGCATTGATTGGCTTTGAGGTGGTATGTCAATTGCGCGATCGCCTCAATATTTTGCCTCAAGCTCTAGTCGTGTCGGCTCGACGTGCCCCCCATATCCCTGTCAATAACCGTTCATACCAGCGTGATGATGCCACACTCATTGCTGAGCTACGAGCGGATGGTGGCACTCCCGAAGCCGTGCTCCAAAATACTGAACTTATGGCCATGATTCTGCCCATTTACCGAGCTGATTTACAGCTTAATCAGGAATATCAGTACCAGCAACGCGATCCCTTGTCTTGTCCTATGCTTATCTTGGGAGGTCAAGACGATAACACCATTTCTCAGGAATCTCTGCGGCAGTGGCACCACTACACTCAAGCGGAGTGCGCCTACCAGCTCTTTCCGGGCCAGCACATGTACATAACCCAAGCAATGACCCAGCAGTTAGTTGTTCAATGTGTTCTAGATTTCGTGATGGCCTAGGCAGACTCCTCACTCGCCTCCATTGCGGCCTGTAGTTGTCGATCTAGCATTCGCCAGCGGACATAGGCATATACCCCCACAGCGATCGCGAGTAACGTACAGCCCTCTAAAATTAGCAAAAACCCAATGCCTCGCCCAGTCCCCGTTTCAATTACCCGCCCCACAGTATCCGTGAGGAAGCCGTCATCAATAAACATCGGCTCTAACCATATATCCGCCAATGGGCTTGCACCAATATTGCCAAAGGCTGCGAGTAATCCGGTGAATGTTCCCACTAGAGCCAGCGCTCGTCCTTGAAAACGAGGCTCAACGCACGTTTGCCAAATCACTTGATTGGCTCCAAGGATGATAGGGATTGCCAGAAAAGAGATAAAAAGCCCAATGGCAATGGTGGTCACAGAGGGTTTCAGCCCCATAATGATGAGACCAACAGCATTGATGCTTGAGGCCGTTAATAAGCTGACGAAGGCGTTATTGCCAATGCCCCAAATACTCATGACAACGCTGCCCAAAACCATTCCAGACCCACCGATCGCCATCACGCTGCCAAATACTTGAGCCGTTGAAAATGATAGGATGAGCGGGTTGATCAAAACATTGGTCATGCCGTTGATAAAAAAGTGAACCGCCATAAACCCCAGGACGACAATTAGGACAAATTGAGATGAGATAATAGACCATCCTTCAGAAATTTCAGTGAACACGCTGAGAATTTTGGAGGTGGAGGTGGAGGTGGAGGTTGAACCTGAATTGGGGTCTTTCTCTGGTTGTGGAATCGAAACGAACAACAGGGTAAAGATGCCGATGGCATAGGACATAAAGTCCACCAGTAACAATCCACTGAGTTGGACCGTTCCAATCAAAACACCTGCTAAGGCCGGGGCAGAAATCGTGCTCAGAGCCGTACTAAACTGAAGCAGTCCATTAACCCGTCCTAACTGCTGCTTACTAACCATCATCGGCACAGCCGCCCCCTTTGCTAACAGTTGAAAGGAACCGCATAGAGATGTGAAAAAGGCTGATGCGTAAATATATTGAATTTCGAGATGGTCAGAGAACAACAGCAGAATGAGGATGGCTGTGATGGAAGCAGCACCACAATCGCTGAAGAAGATCACCCAGCGTCGGTTCCATCGATCAACCAGTGCCCCAACAATCGGAGTTAACAAAACACCGGGTAAGGTGGTGATAAAGAAGACTAAGCTTAACTGAGTCACAGCATGGGTCTGTTGGTACACCCAAATGCCTAAACCAAATCCTGTTAGACTGGTTCCAATTTGCGAAAGGGATTGCCCAAACCAAAATAACAAGAAATTACGGAACTGATAGGGCAAAGCCACTAACTGATTGATCCAATCGGACTGATCGGTCGTGGCTGTTTTCTCTACCAAATTAGAAAGATTTTTGTTTACCATACTTGATGATTTTCTATGTTATGAACAGGGCTTGTTAACTCATCGGTCGTCTTACCCCAATTAGACAGACTGGGAAATAAATCTGATTCTAAAGCTCATCTTAAGACATATGATCATGTAATGCTCGATCTTGGCTCGTAACAACCGTTTGAGTTTGACCTTTTTCTGGGAGGAAAGCAGGTGATAAGTGTGGTCGGGAAGGGGCCATAATTAATTGGCCGATGATGAAAGCAAATGGCGGCAGTTGGGCATGGAGTTGATGATCGATCCACTCTAGGACACCCCCTGATGTCGTCGCCAATAGGGCTAACCCAGCGATGGCTCCGTAATTTTCAGGGACGGGGACTTCTGTCTCGGTTAGGTAACTTGTCCCTAGGTTCATCACGACGAGCAGCGGCGATGTTCCTTGGGCATCATGTAAGATGACACAACGGAACCCCAGTTCCTGGTTGAACAAGACGGTGCGATCGCCCTCCACCACTAAGGGTTGCTGTTGCCGAATCGTCGCTAATGTCTGAATCAACTGGAACGTCTCATGATCTTGGTTGTAGGGTTGAAACACTTTTCTATTGATCGGTCCAAACTTCCACCTGCAAGCTGGATTGTGGAACATGTCCTCACGCACATGACAATCATGCCCAATCCACTCCCCGGTATCTTCCCGCTGATGGATCCCTAAGGCCCCAGAAAACTCCTGTTCTGTTCCAGCATAGAGGGCAGGGCGCTGAGGTCCAAGGATGGCACAAGCTAAAGCAAAGTGTAGGCAACGGGTAGCGGTTGAGCGCTCTGCATGGCGGGTCAGGAACTCATGTAGGATGCGGCTGGTATCCTGGTTATCCAAGAACATCAGATTATTGCGCCAGCCCGCAGCATAGGTCGATGCGGGTGCTAAGAAACCGCAAAAATAGTCAGCATAGCCTCCCATCCATGTGCCATCCCCCAGAGATTGCTTGAGGACATAATGGGTCGGATAGTCCAGGAATCCAGAAAAGTTGGCATCATTGTAAGCGGTTAACTCTTCATGGTGACTGCCTGCGTGTTCTGCGATTTGGAGAAAGTCCACCTTGCCTAAATAGGTTGCATATCGAGACATTTCTTCGATGCAAGGTTGCCAAAAATCAACCCCGACATGACGAGCAGAATCATATCGAAATCCATCGACATCGGTGACGGCCAACCAATACTTAAGGTGGTTAACCAGCAGGGTTCTCACATAGGCCGATTCGGTGCGCCAGTCTTCCAGAAAACCAAAGAGACGCTGGTTGATCATATCGGTATATTCTGGGCCGTGAAAGAGTAGGGTGCTGCGACTTTCGACGGGAAAGGGCAGGACTGCTGTCTCGTCGCCCTGAATGTACTTAAACTCGCCCCCAGGAGGACCACCATACTCCTCCCAGTCAATGCTATCGGCAAGATGATTAACGACCACATCGAGAACAACCGCCATATCTAGACGGTGTGCTTCTGCTACTAGTTCCTGGAGCATCTGCAACGTCCCCAAGCGGGGTTCTACCATCAGCAAGTGGATTGGATGATAACCGTGGTAGCCACTGGTCTCATTGACATAGACAGGGCTAATGATCAGAGCACCCACCCCTAATGCTTTGAGATAAGCAAGCTTTTCCCGAATACCCTGCAACGTTCCACCGTGACTGGCGTGGGGTGACGTGAGGTCATAGGCAACCATTCCGAGTCCGTGGCGATCTTCGCGATCGCTCTTGGCAAACCGATCGATGATTAGTGAGTAGAAAAGGCGATTTGCCCACGTTTGAGGCCCAGAGGTAATGGGGACTTGGGGGCAGGGACCGTATAGCGGATTACCATCTAAAATATCCAAAAATTTGATCGGGATGTCGTTCATGGATGGGGGGGCTTCATCACAGACCATCACATGGCGGATCTGCGGGCTAGTGTGTTCCCGTCCTGCCTGGTCACAATAGCCGAGTTGATACTGGTAGCTCGTTCCGTTTGGCGCTGGGGGCAAGGTAATCGAGAACAGTTTGAAGCTATTCTCACTAGTGCCCAACAGACTAGCCTGCAAGCGTCTTGATTCACATAGCCCTTGGCCACTGAAACCCTTTAGTAGGATGTGGCCATCGATAGGTTGGCTCGACATCGCCACTCCGTATTTAACTTGAATTGGCTCGTGGCTTTGAAAAACCCACTGAAACGGGGCAATACCAGATTCAAGATGAACTTCACAATATTCTTCAAAATAACGCATAGCTTCAGATCATACGATGGCTGGGCAAGGATCAAGACTTGATTGCTTGAAACTACGGTTTACAGGGTTGTTTGCTCTTGCGAACAACCCTGTAAACCACACTGTTAGAGTACAAGATCCATTGCATGACGGTGAAGACCCATAAATTTAGCCTTCGGGAAAATCGTCTTAATCCTTCTGAATCAGAGGCAAAACCTGTCGGGGATAATCCTAATTGAGTGGAGGAGTGAATAAAAATCGGATTCGGTTGAGTGAGTCTGAACATTCATGCGGATGCCTCAATTGTTTTTGAGATAAATTAAATTTTGTACACATTAAAACATGAAGAAGGATGAAGATGCTGACTGGAGGACATCATCTCAAAACGTAAAATACTTCATGACACGTATGATTAGCTTTCTTTATCGATAGTGGGGATTACTGCCTACTCTGGATAGTTCTGTTGAAGGCTGACTTTTTGGCTAGGGACAGCCTGTCTTAGACCCGTCTGCCTATTAAGTATGTAAGAAAAAAAAGGGAAATTTAGGTGGTTTTGCTGTGGAAGCTACGACGGCGTGGTCTTGTACAATCACACTGTAAAAATCAGTAACCGTACAGAAATACCTTAATAGGTGATTAGGACAATGAATGCAGATGTAGACAATGTTTCAGGAACAGGGGTTGTACAGTCGGTTGACGGTGAGCCGGGGCAACAAGGTTCAGCCGCAGGTAATGCGGCCCTAACGGTAGAACCTGATACTCCGTTAAGATTTAGCTTAGTGGAATTTTTGCTGGTTTCGATATGTATTGGGCTAGGGGCAACCTCAGTTCTGTTGTTGGAACGGCGTGAGATTATCATTTTAGTGGTAGCCTCCACCATCATTTTATTGCTGTTATTGCTTCTCAATCGCAAGTCTCTGGGAGATTATCGACAGTTTGCCCGCCAGCGATCGCTCCAACGGAAGGCAGAACTCTACAGTAGCTTATATGGGGGGGCGATCGCCGACGATGCAATGAACTTGATGCGAGCGAGAGCCGTTCAATACTCCCAAGATTTGATTGACGACTATAAGAACAATCGCCGTAATTCCCGAAATATCTACTATATCTTCCAAATTTCGACGATTGTTCTTTCTGGTGTGACCCCTATTCTGGTGTTATTGGATAAGGTGGATATTCAAGTTGCCTGGATTAAGTGGTTACCTGTTATTTTTCCGGCGATCGCCTCTATTGTGACTAGCTTAGCGACCTCATTTCCCTTCCAAGAAAACTGGATGGCTGCCAATCGGGCCGTGGAATTGTTGGAAGCCGAACAAGAGAAATTTATTTTGGGCGTGACTCCAGCCTATCGTCTGGCCGACAAAACCAATGATACGGTTGACCAACGCACGAAGCGTAAGCAGCGGCTACAAGAGTCAGTCGATAGCTTCATCGCTAAAGTGAACCAAATTCACCTCAAACAGTTTGTCCAAGAAGCTGAACCAGACGCAGGCAAAGCTAGCGCTGAGATGGGGCAAGCATCAGTCTCCAATTCGCGGTCAGTCCCCGCTTAAGGGAAGGCTCTGGCAAAGAAGTCACATCAAATTCTCACAAGCATACTCCCAAAACCGGAACTAACTGTAAAGGCGGAACGTCATGCGTCCGCCTTTTTTAGATGTCTTTTTGAGTGGTTCACCTTGTTTGTAGACCGAGTTTTGATTCCGCTCAACTCTCTACACTGGATGCTTGAGCGGAGTTGAAACCGCATCTTTTAGGCCAATCATTTAATTGAAAATTCCTCATTCATGTGGCGATCGCCGTAATCTTGGGACGTTAGAAAAATATAGTAGAGTCCAGAAGAATCGAGACGGTTCATCATTGTTTTTAGCAGTTGAATTGAGCGGTTGAACTGAATTTTCTTAGTATTCCTTCATGGGGACATAGCAGGAGTTCAAGGAACAGGGTAAGCTATGGGAAGCGTCAAACGTGTGCTAGAGGTAAGGTTGACTGCCCTAAACCACACTTGGCTCAGGGATATTCCCACCAGAGTTTGAGCATCAACTTTTTTTAGGTGGGCAGTGGGTGTACTGCATCTATCCGCTCCTACTGATGTTAAGCTGGCTCGGTTCTTTGATGTTTAGTGTGCTGGAAATGGTCTGCCTATGGTTAGTATCAATGGTTCCGCAGGAGAAGAGTTACACTTGGATCGGCTCTTTCCGTTTGAGCTAGACGATTTTCAAAGACAAGCGATCGCCGCTCTCAACGATAATCAGTCTGTCGTTGTCTGTGCCCCCACTGGATCGGGCAAAACCCTGATTGGGGAATATGCGATCTACCGCGCCCTAGCTCATGGCAAGCGGGTTTTTTATACGACTCCCCTCAAAGCGCTGTCGAACCAGAAACTGCGGGATTTTCAGGCCCGATTTGGGACCGAGAATGCGGGCTTGTTAACGGGGGATACCTCGATCAATCGGGATGCCCCCATTTTGGTGATGACCACGGAAATTTTCCGCAATATGCTCTACGGCACCTCCATCGGCCAAGTGGGGACATCCGTGGACGATGTGGAATCGGTCATATTAGACGAATGCCACTACATGAACGATCGCCAGCGGGGGACGGTGTGGGAAGAGTCCATCATTTATGCTCCCGCCAACATTCAACTGGTGGCGCTCTCGGCCACCGTCAAAAATAGCGATCAGCTCACCGACTGGATTCAGCAAGTCCACGGTCCCACGTCATTAATTTACTCGGACTTTCGGCCCGTGCCCTTGCGGTTTCACTTTTGCAACCCGGATGGCTTTTTCCGCTTACTCAATCCCAAAGAAACTGGGATTAATCCCCGGCTCAAGTCCAGAGGTCGCGATCACCGGGGCCGCCAGAAAACTCCATCCCTCAGCGCCGTGGTCAGCCATTTGCATAAACGGGATTTGCTTCCGGCTATCTACTTCATCTTTAGCCGCAAGGGCTGCGACAAAGCCATCAATGAGTTGGGGGCGATGTCGTTGGTCAACCCTGAGGAAAAAGCGGTACTCAAGCAACAAATTGATGATTTTTTAGCCCGGACTCCAGAAGGGGTGCGGGATGGGCACTTAGCGCCCTTGTATCGCGGGATTGCGGCTCACCATGCCGGAATTTTACCTGCTTGGAAAAGTTTGGTAGAGGAATTATTTCAGCAGGGCTTAATTAAAGTAGTATTTGCTACGGAAACTTTGGCGGCAGGCATCAATATGCCTGCTCGAACCACGGTGATCAGTAGCCTTTCTAAACGCACTGATCGAGGCCATCGCTTATTGACAGGGTCGGAATTTCTGCAAATGGCGGGTCGAGCTGGACGACGGGGCATGGATGAGCAGGGCCATGTGACCATGGTGCAAACCCGGTTTGAAGGGGCATCGGAAGCGGCATATTTGGCGACATCAGGGGCTGATCCACTCATCAGTCAGTTCACTCCCAGTTACGGCATGGTGCTAAATTTGCTGCAAGTCCACAGCATGGAAGAAGCCCAAGACTTGATTGAGCGCAGTTTTGGCCAGTATTTGGCGACGCTGCATCTGGCTCCCCAACAGCAGGCGATCGCCGACTTGGAGGCAGAAGTGGAACATCAGCAAATGCAGTTGATCCACGTTGAAGACTTTGAGGTGTTGGCAGATTATGAAAAACTATCAGGACGACTGAAGGAGGAACGGCGGTTACTCAAAACTCTGCAACGCCAATCCCAGGAGGTCTATGCCAGCGAAATTGCTATGTCAATTAACTTTGCCATCAGCGGTACCATCATTGCGATCCAAGGCAAGCGCACCAACTTGCCTACCCCCTTACCAGCGGTGTTAGTCACGAAGATTGCTGGAGCGGACCAAACGCCGTATCTCGTTACCTTGGGAC
>JBFRWC010000347.1:0-13897 GCA_051439365.1 Leptolyngbyaceae cyanobacterium | reverse complement strand
GTTTTGGACTTCAAAATGAGATGTGTCGTACACCGTAGCACTAGAGGACAGGGATTTAATAGCGTGTCACCTCGTAGGCTGGCCGTCAGCACCAGCCTAACGTACCGAGTATGATGGCTTGACCGTTTGTTTAAGTTCCATGCCCAAAGAACAAACCATCATCACATGGTTGACAACTGCCATTGGTATGATCGGTGTCATGGCGGAGTCAACAGTACTCGCGACCCTTGGTTGAAGACTAGGCTGAATGACTGGGCTGAATGACTGGGTTGGAAAACGCTTGAGAAGTCCTTCCGCCTTGCTGTTGCTGGTTCACCTTACTGGATTGATCGGATTAGTCATGAGTTCACGATTATTTGATATTTCGACCGCATTCACCAATGTTTATAGTGGCTGGATCTTGTGGAATTTGTTCCTCGCCTTTGTCCCGCTTATTTTGAGTTTTCTATTGTTTCGTCGTAAAACCGTCACCCAACCTTGGTTATGGATCTTCATGGGAATCACTAGCCTGATCGGGGTGGTGGGGCTATGGCCCCGGATACCGCGAGTGATAGCTTCTCAACTTAGGCTAATTCAGGGGCTAATGCTGGGGGAACTATCAGCGCTGCTCAAACTGGCATGGCTGGTGGCGATCGCTCTCCTCCTTGTCACCATCCACCTCTTACTCATTCGCCAAAAGGAACCTTCTCGCACTTGGAAGTGGTGGATTGTGCTAGCCATTTTTATTGCCTTCCTACCCAATGCGCCCTACCTGTTGACCGACATTATTCATCTGATTCGTGGCACTCGTGTGGGGCAAACTCCGATTTGGGTGATCGCGCTCGTGTTCATTCCACTTCACATCACCGCCATTGTGGTTGGGTTTGAAGCCTATGTCATTTCATTAATCAATCAAGGAGCCTATCTAAAGCAGCGCGGCGTTCCCCAATATATTTTGCCAGCCGAATTGCTCATTCATGGCCTATGTGCCACCGGAATTTATTTGGGGCGCTTCATTCGTCTCAATAGCTGGGATTTGGTGATGGACCCCAGTAACGTGTTATTGATCACGCTCAATAGCCTGACCTCCAAGCGGCCCATACTCGTGATCGGGTTAACATTCGTTATCTTGACCGTGCTGTACTGGGTCATGAAACAAGTGACATTGGGGCTAAAGTTACGCATTCACTATGCGCGATCGGGTTGGGATGCCCTGAGCTGACTGAAAAAAACAGTGTTGTGGGGAATAAAATTCTCCACAACACGACTCTAGGATGCAAACTAAGTAGGATGCAAACTAAGAAATCGTTTCGTCCTAGTGATTAGCGATCGCTCCTCTTACAACTTATAAGGCCATTTCTTGTAAAAAAATGACCAACCTGCGGTGCGTTACGCTGGCGCTTTTCTGGTATGCCCTTTGGGCTATACATCACCCTACAGCGGTATATTTTTCTCGGAAATCACCTAACTAACCTCTTGTGACTAACTTTAACTCGCAGTCATGGAAGCAGGAGAGACCACTTTAACTGCAATTGGATGACCCACCTTACCGGCCAATAACTCCGGGAAATTGTGAGCATTGGGAGAATGCATCGATTGAATCCCCAATGTCGCCCGATTAATCATATCCGCATGACTGGGAATCACACGCCCTTGGCTATCCAAAATGGAATGGTTAAAGTTAAAGCCATTCAAGTTAAAGGACATAGAACAAATACCAAGGGCAGCAAACCAGATCCCAATGGTGGGGAAGACCGCTAGCAAGAAATGTACCGATCGGCTATTACGCATGGCCAACCCTGGAACCATCAAGCGGCCTAGATAACCCGCGTGACTCGCTAACAGGTTATATGTGCCTTCTTGCTGACCAAAGCGATAGCCCTCGTTGGCCGATTGCGTTTCCGTGGTTTCTCGAATGAGACTACCCGTCACCAAAGAGCCATGCATGGCGCTCAGCAACGCTCCGCCCAATACTCCGGTCACACCCAGCATATGCAACGGATGCATCAACACATTATGCTGAGCCTGAAGTGCCAACATAAAGTGGAAGGTCCCGGATACCCCCAAGGGCATTCCCTCAGAAAAGCTGCCTTGTCCCAGGGGATAAATTAACAACACGGCTGTAGCCGCAGCGGCTGGAGCAGAAAAGGCCAAAGCAATCCAAGGGCGCATTCCCAACCGATAACTCAGTTCCCACTGGCGACCCAGATAACACCAAATGCTAATGAGCAAGTGCAACACAATCAGTTGATACGGCCCACCGTTGTATAGCCACTCACCCATAAAGGTTGCGTCCCAGATGGGATAGAAATGTAACCCGATCGCTGCCGAGGTGGGAATCACCGCCGCCGTCATCAGGTTATTTCCACTGAAGAGGGCTCCAAAAATCGGTTCTCGAATCCCCTCCATATCCACAGGAGGAGCCACGATCAATGCACACATAAATACAGTCAGGGCCACCAAAAAAGTCGGGATCATCAACACCCCAAACCAGCCGATATAAATGCGATTTTCCGTACTAGTAATCCATCGGGCAAACATATCCCAATATTGAAAGATATCAAGTTCAGGGGTTCGTTGGGTACGAGTAACGACACTCATGAAGTAAATCTCCAAAATAAATAAACATAAGTTTTCTAGATTGATTCCCTTCCTCAACACCTCAATGGGGTGAAAATGAGTGTGAACGACAAAACTACTCCGTTAGCTGGGTGAGCAAGGGAATCAGGAGAAAACCAAACGGGACTTGTGCAGATTGTTGAGAAAGAAGAGCAGCACAAGAGGTCTGACAACAGAAGAGATGACCACAAAAGAGATGACCACAAAAGGTATCAACAATCAACTAAGGGGCACACAGGTTGACCACATGTAGCCTGCGGACTCTCTCGCATTCTATAACTAAATAGCGATGAGGCCAACATTTCTATCAGACTATTAAGATTCATCTGGTTATTTCAAGAGGGGCTGGCTGGGGGCGATCGCTCCCTCAGCGCCACAAATCTTTACTCTTGTTACAGTTCTATAGGACTACGAGACAATGGATTGCATAATTAATATCTATCGGTTCTAACGTAGGATTTGGCATGGGGCAGTTTTTGTCGCAGCCTTAGTCCGTGCAGGACATCCCCGCACAACGCGATATGGGGCCAGCGTCGGCTGATTGATCCAACCAAAGCCACCGCTTCGTCTTGGTTCAGCCCCCTGCGGACATATCTGAAGTCACAACCATCCCTACGAAATATTGCAAGGAGATTATCTTGGTTACAACATTGCTGAACACCACCAAATCAGAGGAAATTTTCAGTGCCGCCAAGGATTTGATGCCCGGAGGTGTCAGTTCCCCCGTGCGAGCCTTCAAATCTGTGGGTGGCCAACCTATTGTCTTTGATCACGTCAAAGGTTCCCACGTCTGGGATGTAGACGGAAACCCGTATATTGACTACGTGGGGACATGGGGACCAGCCATCTGTGGTCATGCCCACCCCGAAGTTTTAGACGCACTCCACGCCGCCTTGGACAAGGGCACAAGTTTTGGCGCTCCCTGCTACTTGGAAAACGTCCTGGCTGAAATGGTGATTGAGGCTGTCCCCAGTGTTGAAATGGTCCGTTTCGTTAACTCTGGCACTGAAGCTTGTATGTCGGTTCTTCGCCTAATGCGGGCGTATACCGGACGGGATATGGTAATCAAGTTCGAGGGTTGCTACCATGGTCACGCAGGCATGTTCCTAGTTCAGGCCGGATCCGGAGTGGCCACTTTGGGTTTACCTGACTCTCCTGGAGTGCCTAAATCTGTCACTAGCAATACCCTCACAGCCCCGTACAACGATCTGGAAGCTGTCAAGAAACTATTTGCCGAGCATCCCGGTCAAATCTCTGGGGTGATTCTCGAACCTGTCGTAGGGAACTCTGGTTTTATTCCGCCCCAACCGGGGTTCTTGGAAGGGCTACGAGAAATTACCAAGGCCAATGAAGCCTTACTCGTGTTTGACGAAGTGATGACCGGATTCCGCATTGCCTACGGCGGTGCCCAAGCCCACTTTGGAGTCACGCCCGACTTGACTACGATGGGGAAAGTGATTGGTGGCGGCCTGCCTGTGGGAGCCTACGGTGGCCGCAAGGACATCATGGAGATGGTGGCTCCGGCTGGTCCCATGTATCAGGCCGGCACCCTCTCTGGCAATCCCCTCGCGATGACAGCTGGGATTAAAACCCTGGAAATTCTCAAGCGCCCTGGCACTTACGAGCAATTGGATACCATCACCAAAAAACTGACGGATGGCATGGCGAAGGTAGCGGAGGAAACGGGCCATACGACCTGTGGGGGGCAGATTAGTGGGATGTTCGGTTTCTTCTTCAATCCAGGCCCAGTGAACAATTACACCGATGCGAAGCAGTCCAACTTAGAGATGTTTGGCCGCTACCACCGGGGTATGTTGGAGCAGGGCATCTATTTAGCTCCATCTCAATTTGAAGCAGGGTTCACGTCATTGGCCCATACTGAGGAAGACATTGAGAAAACGTTAGCCGCTGCCAAAACCGTCTTATCCAGTTTGAAAAGCTAGATTAACCTGCACCGTTGGTCTTTCTACCCCGTTCCGATGAGCCCCTTGCTAACGTCTGGTTGTCTTTCGCACATTGATGCTGTTGAGAGAGTACTTGGGCGTGGCAAGGCGGGACTTAGTATGGGGCCTGGATCGGCGGGATGCAGAGGGTTTGGTGCGAGAGGCTTGCTTCTTTTTGCGCCAAACCTTGAAGGCTTGGGCCGATGGAATTCCTTCCCGTCCCATCACCTGCCGATGGATCTCCTCAATTTCAGCAGGCCATTCTGTGTCTTGGATCGGGCACATTCCCGCGAGAACGGCGATGCGATCGCAGGCAATTCGAGCTTGCACATCTGCCGGAGTTGTTTGTTGCCCTTTGAAATCATACTGCTTTGAGAAAATATGCTCATAGGCATAGTTGCCATCCGCTTGCAGCGAGTGACTAGCCCACATCAACATGAGCGTATGGGTGGCCCGAAACGCCGCCCGTCCTCTTGATCCACTGGATGATGAATTACCACTATGGGCACTACCTTGATAGAGTGTGCTGGTCGCATCAACAAAATCTAGATAGATATGCAGATCCATTGGTATGGATGTTGAGTCAGGAGACTGATTAGGACTAATGATCCATGTCCGTACAGCGTGTAACGTATCCCGTCCTTCTACTAACTTCAGTAGACCCAATGGGTATTGCTTTTCCCGAACTGAAACAAAAGGTTGGGGGGTTTTGGCTTGGGTACTGTTGAGTAAACGTTTTACCCATCCCAAAATTGCCTCTAGCCATTGGCCAATGCGCATGACAAAACGTCCTAGTTCCAAATATTACAGCGGTCATTGGCACAATGCACACCGAGTTCACCCTGTTAACCTCCATGTCTGGGTGACATCTCTATCCAGCTTCACCCCGGATACCGAGTTCACACTCTTGTTCATCTATTATGCCCTCAGGCAGGTGAACATAAACAAGCTCACGGCTGTGACTTGCAGTGCTCAGCCCCCCGGTTTACTCTGAGACTCAGACTGACCACCCTGTTCCCCGCACAAAAACTAGGGTTCCAAGGAAGGGCACATCACGTCAGCCTCCACTTCAACCTATTGACCTGATATATTGATCAAAAAAATTAATCTCTTGGTAGCGCTGTTGCTGGGAATGATACGGTGTACTATGAAAGACTAGGACTTCTGGAAAACACTTGCTTATGAGCCAAGACCTGCTGCGCTCGCTGGTATGGATGGACTACCGCCTAGCTGTTCTGTTCACCGTTAGCTTGCCAATCGTTTTGCTGATATGGGCATTCTTCCGTAATGTGGAAGCGATTCAACGGTTACTGATTACCTATTGGCGTGTATCTAGTCTTCTGGCAATTACTGTCTATTTGATGATTGGCGATATTCGTTTCAGCTTCATCACGGGCCTAGTCGCCCGTATCCTGATCCCGATTGGTCTATGGCTTTGGGTAGACCTAAATGAAGAAATTGATGATGCTCCATCCACCCCACTCAAGCTTGTGTTTACTGCTTGGCGATGGGCCGTCAGTGTGTACTGCGCCATTGGAGTGATCGCAACGTTCCCATTCATACAGTGTGCCTTCTCCACAGAACTATTTGGTCAACCCTACTGTAAAGTTTGGTTGGAAGCCCCTGGGCGCTATCGCGAGTATTTTCACGCGGCTCAAACCCCAGGATTTCTTGGCTTCCTGGGAATTGTGGGCCTTGTCGTTTATGCTGCTTGTTTGGCGTACTTCTTACTCATTCGTTTTAGTAAACAGGGCCGCTCTGCCATTCAGCGATAAGTTATGATTTTTGGTTGGGTCTGGATTCCATCTGCCTAGACCCGCAAACCGGGCTGCGCCTGTGACGAATGCTCATATCGAACCACCCTCGGACTGATGAATGATACCGCAACAGTAAACCCAGGTACTATGTTAAGGACTGATAGCAAAATGGATGCAATAGCTTCTTCTTCCATTGGTCATCGTTTGGAACAGTACACGATTAAACATCGAGGAGAAGTGCTGCTGGTGACCGCTTTCTTTGATGGTCACGAGGACCAAGTGGCCATTTTCAGGGGGTTTTCCAGTTCTCTGATGCATCCAACTGCATTCGATCCTGATGTGCCAGTTTTACCTGAGGATGCCGATATTCGATCAATCGACCGATTAGAAGGACCGTATAATCCCCATTGCCCCAAAGTGATTGAACGGGGGCTGTCGTTGCAACAGATGGAAATGCTGTTGACGCAGTCTGGATTGTGAGAGTCAGTCAAGCGTTGTAGCTTAAGAAATAGGATTGCCTTCGGCCTTGCTCCGTCATCCGGATTTTTGCAAAACTCATTGAATACAGATTTAGAGGTTGAACCCTCACTGTTCGTTGAGTGTTGTGTCGAAGGCAACCCTAGGCAGATGCAAAGTTGAGCTAGTACGAAAGGTGTCGAGGTTGACTAAATCTAGGATCTCGTAACCCAAAAACAAGACTTAGCTTGCCTTCGACTCTCCTTTCCTTGAGCTTAAACTTTGGTGGATGCTGGCATACGCTGTGCTGACATTCACCGTATGCTCAGCATGTTCTAGGAGTCGGTACAGGAGTTAGTGTTTACCCGGAGTAGATGTCTCTAATCTGCATGAACACCCGATAGATGCAGTGCCTTTTATGTGTTCTTCCCATAAGGATACCCTTTTTTTGATAATGTTGCAGTGAAGTTTGCAAATTATCAAGAAAAGGGGTTGAGAGGCTTTCTGGACGATGAACAATCAAAACGTAAGTCGGATGGTATTTTGTGACTTTGACGGTACCATTACGGCAGAGGAAACGTTTGTGGCAATGTTGCAGCAGTTTACTCCAGAGCGAGCGAGCGTTATTTTGCCGCAGATTTATCATCAAGAAATGACGCTGAAGCAAGGGGTTCGGGCGCTGCTCGAAGGGCTACCTGTTTCTATTTACCGGGAAATTGTGGACTATACTCGCTCCAAGGCTATTCGACCGGGCTTTGCGGATTTCCTAAACTTTTTGAATGAGCACCGAGTGCCCTTTGTGGTGGTATCGGGAGGATTACAGGGGATGGTGGAGGCGGTGCTGGAACCGTTTTTGGGACAAGTGCGGGGAATTCATGCGATCGCCGTAGACACTTCTGGTCCTCACTTACGATTGCGATCGCCCTACGAAGGGGAAACGGAAATGGTGGCCAAAGCGGATATTCTGGCCCACTACCAACAAACATATGGGGTGGAGGAAACCATTGCCATCGGTGACGGGATTACGGATTGGAACATGGCCCTTGCCGCGTCGCTTGTATTTGCCCGTCCGCCTTTGACTGAGTTTATGGAAAAACGGGGTAAGCCTTACATTGCCTGGGACACCTTTACCGATATTGAGCAGTATTTGGCCCAGCATTGCTCCTGGCAACACTAATTTAGGTCTGGGTCATTTTGGGAATAGAAGCGACGAATGGAGTGGTCAGGCAGCATTGGCGTATCGGGTTCCGTCTCCGGGTCAATGAAAATATCCACTTTCACAGGGCCGTAACGGGTGCGAATCATGGCTTCGATCCGCTGGGCGATAATCCGGGCAATGCCCATAAACTCGGGGTGAACTCCCAAATGCATTTCGATAAAAACGCGGCGGCCAACGAGACCACGGGAGCGAACTTTATAGCAATGGCTGACTCCTTCCACCTGCTTTGCCATTTGGGCCAACACTTCGGGGGCGATCGCTACCTGCTGCACCATAAACGGCAACTGCCAGTTGATCAGTTGCCAACTACTTCCCACTAGCGTCAGCACTAGCAAAACGGTCATCAGCGGGTCTAGCCAACCGTACCCCAACCGCACCCCAATTAACCCCAAAAACACCAGCAGGGTTAACCAACTATCTCGCAGCGTATGTTGGGCGTTGAGTCGCAGTAGCGCAAATTCAGTGGTTTGACCACGATAGCGCTTGAACAGAGCCAAGGCAAAGGTAATGATGGTGATCAGTCCTAGAAGTTGGAGGGATGGCCCCGCCACTGTTAATTCTTGGTCTCCCAGAGTTTCTAGGGATTGGGCGGCCATCAGCAACAAGGAAAAACTGGAAAATCCCAAAAATGCCACCACCGCTAACACTCCCATGATTTCCCGTTTCCCGTGGCTCCAAACTTGGTGCCAACCGAGGCGATCATCGTTTGATAAAGCCAAAAAGCTTAAGAGCGTGCTAAGGCTATCGAGGAGGGTGTGGAGGGATTCAGCCAGGATAGCGAGGGATTGGGTACGCCAACCCAACCAAAGTTTGATCACTAACATCACCAAGGTTATCCATAAGGACGCAAGGAGTACTTGGTAGGTGAGACGGCGGTGGCGAGGGGAGTCTGTCGTCGCTTGATGGGTCATGTCAGCCATAAGATTCAGACAATGCCCTCCAGAACCAACAACATACCTCTAAAATCGGTACCCCTCATTTTGGCACAACCGTCGCTAGATGCTACTAGCACCCCTGTTTCGGTAATAAAACATCACGCTGGGTGCAACTGTCCTGCCTGGACTGTGAGAATTTGGGCGGCTTGGACCCATTTGGCTTCAAAGGCACCGAGGTGAGTGGCGGTAATGAGGGTTTGGAATTGATCCTGGATGGTTTCAAGTAATTGATTCTGGCGTTTGAGGTCCAACTCGGCGAGGACATCGTCTAATAGGAGTAATGGGGGTTCACCGATGACTGATTTAATCAGGGTGAGTTCGGCGAGTTTGAGGGCGAGGACAAGGGTGCGCTGTTGCCCTTGGGACCCATACTGACGAGCAGGGGTTTGATCGATCAAAAAATCGATTTCGTCGCGATGGGGGCCAACCAGGGAGGTGCCTTGGTGCTGTTCAGCGATCGCCCTCTCTTTAAGCTTTTGTAAGAAATCCTGCTGAATGGCCCCTGCGTCGTCCTGCGACAGGAGAACGTTGGGGGCGTAGCGTAATGTTAGGGTTTCTTGTTGCCCACTAATATTGTGGTGCCACTGTTGAGCAATGGGAGCCAGTCGAGCGATCGCCCTCATCCTCCGCCGGATCACGCGAGTCCCTGCTGTCGCAAGTTGGGCATCCCACAGAGCTAGTTGGGTCGGATCAACGGGTTGAGTCACCTTGTCAGGATTAGTCAGATGGGTCCGTCGTTGTTTGAGTAGGGCATTGCGCTGTTTTAACACCGTTTGGTACTGCTGCAAAATATGGGCATAGACTGGTTCTAGTTGCACCAACAGCACATCCAGCCAGCGCCGCCGCTCCCCCGGTCCTCCCCGTACCAGATCCAGATCCAAACTGGAAAACTGGACTGCATTCATGACACCAAGGAAATCCAGTTGCCGCTTTTGCTTCTCACCATTAATGGCCACGGTACGGCGACCGCTACTACGCAGAGTCATGGCCAGCTTGGTGTCTCCTGATAGCCGTCGCAGCCGCGCCGTGATGATGCTTTCAGGATAATCGGTTTCTACGAGGTCGCGATCGCGTCCGCCGCGATGGGAGCGTAACGTGGCCAATAACTCCACGGCTTCTAGCACATTGGATTTCCCTTGGGCATTGTCACCCACCAAAATTGTTTTTGGGGCTGTGAATTCGATGGGTTGGTCTCCATAGTTTCTGAAGTGACGGAGGTGAAGGTGTTCAAGAAACATGAGGGAGATATCACTACCAAAGTTGATTAAGCTGATTGCCATTTAATTTGCGTGGGTGTTCCCCCCCAGCGGCGGGGGTGAGCCACCAAAATACGCAAACTAAAATAGTTTTAGCTTACCAGAGCCGATCGCCTTCAGAGTCTATGGAACAATTTCTGATTTGGCAAGGGGCGAACTTGGTTGCGCCTAGATCCATTCACCCAGATCCCCGGTTTCTTTGAGAAACCGGGGATCTCAGAATTTAAGTGGCATCAGACAATCCGGCTTTGGCAAGAGTGATGGCTCCGTATACCGACATTTGATGTTGGCGCAATAGGTGGGCGATCGCTTTCATCGTCGATCCGGTTGTGTAAATATCATCCAACAACAAAATTGATTGGCGGGTCTGTTTGGCAGAGGGGCGAAAACGAGGATGGAGTTGGAACTTCCCCTGTACATTTTGCTGCCGCTCAGTCAGGGATAAGCCAAACATGGGTACGGTGTCCTCGGTGCGGATCACGCGGTTCAAATCCAGGGGCAAGCGAGTGTATTGGCAAAACGCTTCTGCCAGTAATTCGGCTTGATCATAGCCCCGGCGTTTCTTCTTGGCGGCATTGGCGGGAACGGGGATGATGATGAGCGATCGCCCCCGTTTTGTTCGCGCCATCGGGGAGGCCAACCATTGCTGTCCCATCCACATGCCCAAGGTGCGGGCGAGTTGGGGCTGATTGTCATACTTGAGGGCCGCGATCGCCCGTCGCAGGGAACCGACATATTTTCCCCAAGCAAACAGCGGGAGCGAATCGCGCCAAAATTGGGTCGGGTTGGCTAGGGCACAGGTTTGTAACTGGGCTTGGCAAGCAGGGCAAAGCAGAGAGGGCGTGGGGCGATCGCACAGGCCACAGCCCCCAGTTGAGAAAGCTTCAAGGACATTAGCCCACTGCCGTTTTAGATTATGGATGATCATCCTGATTGCCTTACTATAATTAATGCAGATGCTTTCAAGGCTGGTATTTGTTGGAGAGCATCCCAACCCTGCCAAGACTCAGTACTCCCATGATTCATCTTACCGAATTGGACTCATCAGAGATGCATTTTGTTGCTATCCTTCTAACTTGCCTGTGAATTTGCCTGTGAATTTGCCCATTTCTCCATCAGTGTCTCCCTTAACGGTCACGGCCTATCTATTGGTCATTCATGGGAGTCGAGATCCTCGACCTGCGGCAGCGGCCCAGCGGCTTGCCAGCCAAGTTGCCCACCAGTTAGCCAACCCAACGAACCCCACCCCCTTGGTGGATTATGCTTGTTTGGAATTGGCCTCGATGCCGCTGCATCAGCAAATCTTAGCGTTTGGCGATCGCGCCCTCCAGTCGGGATATGCCACTCTCGCTGTCGTGCCCTTATTCCTACTTCCAGGGGTTCATGTTCGTCACGATATTCCCGAAGAAGTAGCGATCGCCCAAACGAGGCTGGACCGACGGCTCACACTCCAACTCCAGCCCTATTTCGGTGAGGCCGAAGGGATGGTGGACCTATTCGCCCAGCCCCGGAACAATGTGACCAATATGACCGCCAATACTCCATCTGCCTCTATTCTGTTGGCCCACGGGAGCCGTAAACCTGGCGGTAACCAACCGATTGAAGCGATCGCCACCCAACTGGGCGCAGTCCCAGCCTATTGGGCCGTCCCACCCAGCCTTGACGATCAAATTCTTCAACTGGCTCAACAAGATATCCAGCAGATCACTGTCCTGCCCTACTTTCTCTTTGCGGGAGCTATTACTGATGCGATCGCGCAAGATATTAGTGCGATGGGCGATCGCTATCCCCGCCTCACGATTGCCTTGGGAGAACCCTTGGGAGCCAATCCCGACTTAGTTCCCCTATTAGTCCGCCATCTCACACTTGGATTGATGGGTACAGCTTGCTCATAAACTGGAGAGGAGGGTGATGATGCTGAGTGTTTTTGGCCTCTTTTGTATTGGTAGATCCTTTAGTATTCTCTTATCGTCTTACCACACATGGAAAGTCTATGGCCGTCAGTTCCATTCGATCCACTCCCCTGATCTTTACTCACCATTTGTCTCTTTCGAATGTTCATCAAGTTCAATCAGGACCAGTGTTAACACTGGTTTTGACTGCTGAGGAACGGACCAAGGCCCGACACTATTTCGAGGCTCGCTTTATGCAGCCAGAGCAGGTTGGGCTTGAAGATCACGCATCCCTGACACAGGGGGTGTACTTGCGACTGCCCCGTGGGACCGTGTTACAGGATGGCGATCGCCTCACGACAGAGACCCAGGATGCCGTTTTGGCGATCGCAGCCCAAGCAGAACCCGTGATGACCGTTACAGCCAGCAGCCCGCTCGCATTGCTCAAAGCGGCCTACCATCTGGGCAATCGCCATGTTTCTCTCGAAGTCCAAGAGACGTGGTTGCGGTTCAGCCCGGACCCAGTGTTAAAGCAGATGTTGGAACAGATGGGCTTGACAGTGACACGAGATGAGGTTCCCTTTTCTCCAGAGCTAGGGGCCTACATCTCTACTCGGAGCCATCCCCACCATCACTAAGGATAAGGAAAGGAAATAATTTACGGCTGACTAAGCGCGATCGCCTTTTCCAACCGCACCGTATCCAGCCCTTTCTGATGCAGCAACAACCAGGACTCGACCAAATCTGGTCCCTTGAGGGCACAGGTTAAGCCAGCCCGGAGGGATTTCATGATTAAGCCCTTTTTCGCACCAGTGGCTTTGACAATGTCCTTAATCAACGCTTTGGCCTCGTCCACGCTAGTAAGGGTAGCACTGGGTAAGGCTTCAGCAACGGCTTTGAGCACATCTGCCACACCCTCTTTCTGGAGGTGGGCGATCGCATCTTCCGTATACTCCAACTCTGAATCAAACAGATAGCGACACATCTCCCCGACTTGATCCAACCGCTCCAAGCTAGGACCGACAAGGGTGGCAATCTGCTCTAACCAGGGGCGATCGCCATCCGCATCAACCTCGTATCCGGCTTCTTGCCAGTAGGGAATCAATAGGTCCGCCAATTCCGCTGCAGCCATTTCATGCAAATACTGACTGTTAAGCCAGTTGAGCTTATCCCAGTCGAACTTGGCCCCCGCCTTGTTGACTCGCTCGAACTCAAATTCTTTGGCCGCGTCCTCCAGGGTAAACCGCTCCTGGGTGGAATCGGGGGGAGTCCAACCCAACAAACTCATGTAGTTGGCCAACGCCACTGGCAAGTAGCCCATTTTCTGGAAATCAGAAATAGATGTAACCCCGTCCCGCTTAGAGAGTTTTTTGCCTGTGGGACTGAGAATTAAAGGGGTGTGGGAAAATTCAGGGACTTCTGCCCCCAGCGCTTCATACAGTAAGAGCTGCTTTGCCGTATTGGCCACGTGATCCTCGCCGCGAATCACGTGGGTGATACCCATATCCACGTCATCCACCACCACCACAAAGTTATACAGGGGTTGACCAATCTGGTCGGCAGGGGCGCGACGGGCAATCACCATATCTCCACCCAAGTCGCTACCATTCCAACTAACTGTCCCCCGCACCATGTCCTTCCAAACAATCGTACGATGGTCGTCAATTTTGAACCGAACCACGGGTTCCCGTCCCTCTGCCTGAAATGCCGTCTCTTGCTCTGGAGTCAGGTCACGGTGGCGATTGTCGTAACGAGGCGCAAGTTTTTGGGCTTCCTGGGAAGCCCGCAGGTCGTTCAGTTCATCTTCGGTAACGTAGCAACGGTAGGCCAAGCCTTTGTCC
>JBFRWC010000346.1:0-7425 GCA_051439365.1 Leptolyngbyaceae cyanobacterium | reverse complement strand
ATTATAAAGTGTGGGTTTAGTGACGGAAAATATTGTGCTTAACTCAGATACTGCATAGCCTTGATTCAGGAGAGTAAGACATTGGGCTCGTTGCCTAACCTGGTGTTTTTTACTGCTGTGATAGATGCGGTTAAGGAGGCTCAGAGTCTCAGGTGGAACCTCACGAATCAATATCATCTTACTCGCCCAAATAACAATACTATCGTTAAGGATAAAACACTTTAATCGCCATTTCAATCGATTTTCTGTTTCTAGTCTGTTCCGGTTAAGTCATGAATCATCACCGTAGGAAGAATTCATAATGGTTGTCTACATATGGTATGTGGTAAGTAGTATTTGCTAGAAACATACTATTTTGCTAGTTTAATTATTTATGTCTATCTGCTTAGCTTATACCAGTGGTACTGGCAGATGGGACGGCTGTTGAAACAACCAAAACAACAAGGGCAGCGCCGAGAGGCGATCGAGTCCTACACGAATGCCTTTGAGACCCTGCAAGCCTTACGGACAGACTTGGCTGCTGTAAGTGCAGATGTCAAATTTTCCTTCCGCAAAAGTGTTGAACCCGTTTACCGCGAATTGGTTGATCTATTGTTAGACCCCGATATTACTAATCCTGAAACCGGGCAAAAGGGCGAAATCAGCCAAGAGGACTTAGAACAAGCTCGTGTGGTCATGGAAGCGTTGCAGGTGGCGGAGCTAGAAAACTTTTTCCAATCGGCTTGTCTGGAGCCGGAACTCCAATTAGATAGCGTGATTAGGGATCGGCAACAAAAGGCATCGGTGATTTATTCGATTATCTTGGGCGATCGCCTAGAGATGATTGTCAAACTGCCCAGCGACAATACCCTTATCCACTATACCGCTCTAACCCGCTCGCCACTGGAGGCCGAAGCGTTTCTGCAAGCGTATCGACGGGAGCTACAAGCACCCTTTACCTATCAGCAGGTTAAAGAAGACGGCAAAATTCTTTATGACTGGTTGATTCAACCTGTTAGAAATCGCTTGGAAGAGCAAGACGTGAATACGCTAATTTTTGTCTTGGACGGGACACTGCGGCTCGTGCCAATGGGAGCACTCTATGATGGTCAACAGTACTTGATTGAAAACTATGCCATTGACGTAGTGCTGGGCCTCAATATTCCCGCCCCTAAACCGTTAGATCACAATGGCCTCAACATTTTAGCGGCAGGCTTAAAGGTGCCACCTGAAAACCTTGAAAACAGCTATGCCGTCCTTGCCGGGGTTCCGGCTGAGCTTGAGAAAATTGAGGAATCCGGCATATCATCCACCATTTTGCAGGAGGATCAGTTTACCCAAAGTAACTTTAATCAAGTGCTGAATCAAGATGCCTATGATGTCATTCATTTAGCGACCCACGGCCAATTTAGTGCTAACCGGGCCAACACCTTTTTACTGGATGCCAATGGCAAAATTACTTTAGATGAACTGCCCAGTCTGTTTGGTGCCAATACGATCCAGGCCAGTGCCATTGAATTGCTTGTGCTGAGTGCTTGTCGTACCGCTACGGGAAGCGATCGCGATGTGTTGGGTATTGCTGGAACCATAGTTCGAGCCGGGGCGCAGAGTGCGATCGCTTCGATCTGGAGCCTTGATGATCAATCGAGTGTGGTTTTTGCTGAGACCTTCTATCAGCAGTTAAGCCAAGGTGATGTGAGTCGGGCTGAAGCCCTGCGCCAAGCTCAACTATCGGTGATGCGAAATCAGGAAATTCCCTTTGATCATCCCCGCTATTGGGCACCCTATATCTTGGTGGGGAACTGGTTGTAATCTCAAGTTCAGTTGAGTTCCATTAAACGCCCCCCAAAGGTTCCTCACAGTCAATGGCAGTCAATGGAATTCAGTCTTGATTCAACACATTGAGGTTGTGCTGAACCCTGTCTTGAACGATTTGAGTTAAGTGAGCGATGGTACCAGAGCGATCGCCCCGATAGGCTTGGTAATGGTCTTTCAAGTTCACAGGGTCTCCCACTTTAATCAGAACTTTTCGGTGAGCCTTGGGGGTCGGATAGTCAATCTTAAACACCTGTCGCTCCAGTCGAATCAAGGTGTCAAGAAAGCGCTCTGGGGTCGGTGCCGCTGCGACATAGCCATCATAAACGGCATCGAAGTTGAGCAAACTGATCGCCACCTGCTGCATTCTCTCGTAGCTCCAAAAGGAGTCATTGGCAAGGTTTTCCCCCTTCGATTCCATTAGGTGTTGAATCTTGTAGACCCGTTCTCGCAAGAGCTGATGGGGAGGATGGGAAATGCCCAGCAACTGCTCACAGCTTGCTAGCAAGTGCTTTTTCAAGCGGTCAATGCGCTCATTCCAGGACAACTGTTCAACGTTACTGGCATCTAGCCCATGCTCTACTTCAAACTGGTGAATCACCCGTTCGGCGATCGCCCGTAACCGTTGATAGAAGGTCAAACGCTTGGCGCGAGAGGGGGCGAGTTCTAAGGCTTTTTCTAATCCCGTCAGCGTTTTATCAATCACGGGTACCATGTTGCTCACGTAGCGATATTTGATACTGATGGGAACCACATAAAGGTCAGGAAGAGGGTCTTGGGTTTTCGCCATTTTTTTCAGCCCTTGGAACGCTAACTGAATGCTGCCCACCCGAAACGGCATCACCGTATCATTTTGGAACGAGCAGCCCCCTTCCGGAAAAATGACCAGGCGGTGGTTGGGGCATCCCCACAAGCGAATCGTTTCCGCCACACTGGCGCGATCGCCTGTCCCCCGCCGCACCGAATACGTCCCCAATCGCTGAATGAGGTGTCCTTCTAACCCTTGAAATCGTTCCTGGGCCGCGAGGTAATGAAACGCCATCTCAACTCGGGCGGATAGCAGAAAAATAGAGATCCAATCATCAAAGAAGGACGGGTGGTTCGGGAGCAGCAAGATCCGGTCGGTTTGCAATGACTTTAGGATAGCAATGCTTTTTGGGTCAATGTCCAACGTCATCCGGCACCACAGTTGGCCATACAGCGGGACAATCCACTGACAAAGGCGAACGACGACAGGGTTTAGGCGGGGGGGGTAGAAGACAGCGGCTGGCATTAGTTGGAGACGTTTGGTAAAGATTGGCAAGGATCAGTTTGATGATAGGATATCGCTACCGGAATCAGCCGTATAATTTCAAAACAACGTGGTTTCTAAGCGAGGTGCAGTGGGCCCATCCACTCAGCTTACAAGTTTAGCGTTTAATCGCGTCCCATGCTCTCGTGTCCCATGCTCTCGCGTCCCATGCTCTCGCGTCCCATGCTCTCGCGTAACACCCGTTCTTTCGCGTAATATAGTTACGACCGACTAGTTCCGACTGGCCGATTGCGTTCGTTTCACTCTCGTTGTCATCTCACCCCTAACTGGAGTAGGTATTGGCATCCATGAAGCCTTATCTTGCTGCTGCCATTCAGATGAATAGTTCACCTGAGTTGGCCAAAAATCTCAACCAAGCCGAGGATTTGATTGATTTGGCGGTACGTCAAGGGGCCACCTTGGTGACGCTGCCGGAGAATTTCGCATTTTTGGGAGAGGAACCGCTCAAAATGAGTATGGCCGACAAAATTGCAGCGGCAAGTGAGCAATTTTTGCAAACGATGGCCCAGCGCTATCAAATTACTTTATTCGGTGGCGGGTTTCCGGTGCCGACCCAGCAGGCTGACCGAGTGTACAATACGGCCTCCTTGTTTGGTCAAGATGGCACCCAATTGACCACCTATAGGAAAGTCCATTTATTTGATGTGGATTTGCCGGATGGGAATACCTACCGGGAATCCTTAACGGTGCTTTCAGGGACCGATCTGCCGCCTGCTTATCCGTCGAAAGAGTTTGGCACCCTGGGGTTGTCCGTTTGTTACGATGTGCGCTTTCCGGAACTCTATCGGCACTTATCCAAACAGGGGGCGGATGTGTTGTTGATTCCGGCAGCGTTTACGGCGTTTACGGGCAAGGATCACTGGCAAGTGTTGTTGCAAGCACGAGCGATCGAAAATACCTGTTACGTGATTGCTCCGGCCCAAACGGGCAAGCATTATGCCCGTCGCCAATCCCACGGTCATGCGCTGATTGTGGACCCGTGGGGAACGATTTTGGCGGATGCGGGGGATGAACCAGGGGTGGCGATCGCTCCCATTGATCCGAGTCGTCTAGAGCAAGTGCGGCGGCAAATGCCATCGCTTAACCATCGGGTTTTTGGTTAAGTTTAGATTGTGGTTAAGTGGGTTTCAGTGCAGCGATCGCCCCGACTAGCGCTGATTCCACTCCTGCTCAGCGGTGGCGATCGCCTCGTCCACAGTTTGTTGCCCCAACATTGCCCCCTGCAAGTTTTCGTAGATAATTTTCTGCAATAATTTCACGTCTTCCATTGCCGGAATCAGCACTTGGCCCTGTTCCATTTGAGCCGCACTGACGAGACGGGCGCGATCGCCCGGAGTCGCGTTATCGGGTGCTGTGGTGAAATAGGGGTCGGTCAACGCGGCTTGGGTGGAGGGCAACACGTTGGCGGCTTTGGCAAAGCTCAACTGGTTGGCATCGTTGGTGAGATACAGGGCAAAATCCAGGGCGGCTTCTGGCACATCGGTCGCTTGGGGAATCACAATGTTCATGGCGGCGACATTGATAGCTTCCGTCTCTCCCGTAATTTGGGGTGAGGTAGCAGAGACAGCCGCAATCGAGGGGGCATTGTTGGCAATGGTATCCAAAAAGTACGGACTAGAGGACACCATCGCCGTTTCCCCAGCCTGATACAACTCCACCCCCCGCCGATGTCCCTGGGTCAATACGTCGCGGGGCAACAGTTCCGCCTGGTACAAATCCACCCAATATTGAAACGCCGCTTTTCCGGCTGGCGTGTTGAAGGCGGCTTTGCCGTTCTCATCCACCAACGTCACCCCCATTTTCACCAAGGATTGCAGCACATCCGCTGCATCATCGGCCACAAAGGTGATGAAGAAGGCGTATTTTCCGGTGGTGTCTCGGATAGTTTGGGCGGCGATCGCCAATTCTGCAAAGGTGCGTGGTGGGGCATCCATGCCTGCCTGGTCTAGTAAATCCTGATTGTAAATCGTGACGCTGGTGGTGAGGTACCAGGGCAAACCAAAGCTGGCCTCATTCAGGGTATTGGCTTGCCAAATCTTGGGGAGGTAAACCGATTTTTCGGTATCGGCCACCGTGCTATCTAAAGGTAGCCAAGCATTGCGGCTGGCCAACTGGGAGGCAAAATCAGGGTTGAGATTGACCACATCGGGGGCGGTGCCTGCTGAGACAGCGGTGAGAATTTTGCTCTGCATATCGCCCCACGGCACATCCACCCAACGAATGGTGGTATCGGGATTTTCAGCTTCGTATGCCGCAATTAGATCATTGAAGTAATCCGTAAAGTTGGGCTGGAGTTGCATGGTCCAGAACTCGACTTCCTGGGTCTGGGAGGCTTCTGAATTGGCGGAGTTGGGCTGACCGCAACTGCTGAGGCCAACTACCATTAAGCCCAGTCCTACCCACTGGCCGAGCCGTTGCCATTGATCGATCATGCTGATATCTCCTCTTCTCCAAATGACTGACGATTACTGCCGTCTTGATACTCAATTGCAGTAAACGTGCGGTGAATCTTGTCCGTAGAAAGTATCTTAGCTTGGTATCTTAACTTGATTGTAATTGTGGCGATTTGTCGAGTTTTTGGCGTGGGGCCAATCGGGGTTTGCATAATGGATCACATCTGTCCCCGATCTGGAGTGGAATGCTGGCTATGGACCCCATTTCGATTATTCCCCAACTGCTGAGGGCGATCGCCCGGATTGCCCAAGCTCCTGCCATTAAGCGCAACGACATCTATATCCGTACCCTGAAGCAGTTGCGACTGGACCCTAAACATCCCCCGGCTGATTTTGATGGGGTGTATGCCTATGCGCTGGTGGAATATGCGCTGGCAGAAGGTAGCAGTCAGGCAGACAGCAGCCGTTCGGAAACTATGTTGCGGTTGTTTGCTGAGCCAAAGGTGAAGGAGGCGTTTCACGAGTCTTACAAACAGTGGGATGGGGCGGCCTTTCAGGCGGCGATCGCTCGTGAAATCAACCCGGCTGGATACCATGATGGGGAATGGCAAGACTGGACGCAACGGGATGTGGTGGATGCGGAGTGGCGGCAGTGGAGTGGTAGTAATGTGATTGGGGTGGCGATCGCCGATGAAGAGACCGATGTGCAGCAGGAAGTGACCGTATTTTTCTCGGTGCTTTTGGATGTGGTGCGCCGCAGTCAAACGCCGAAGGAACAAATGCAGACGGTGATGATTGCCTCAATTCAGCAGAATTTGCAGGAGTTGCGTACTCAGTTGGCTCAAGTACCCAATCTGGATAAGGCCAAGTTTGAAGCGCTGACGGATGCGGTGGCGGACAAACTTCAGGCTCGATTGCAGCGGTTGTTGCCTGGAAGTCCGGAGGGTGAATCGGGTGAGCAGCCTTATCATTCAGAGTTAGCTCAGCAGTTGGACGAGTGGTTTCAGGTATTGGGCTATGGGCGGGAAAGCCACAGTGTGGTGGCGGAAAAATATTTTGAATGGATGATCACGATTCCGGTGCGGCGGCGACGGTATGACCGGATTGTGGTGCGGGGGGTAACGGGGGAAGCTGGGCTGTCGGATTTGCAGGGATTGCAAGCAGCGGTGGAACAGCACCAGGCGGATGAAGGTTGGTTGGTGTCCAGTATGCGGGTGAGCAGTGGGGCGAGAAAAGCAGCGCAGGAGAACGACCAGTATGAGGCGCTGACCTGCTACACCCTGGATGAGTTGCTGGATGAGGATGCAGATTTTAGTCAATATCTGGAGTGGCTGGAGGCGGAGATTAAACAGCGGGGAATTGACCAGGGCTATATTCCCCTCGGTTGTCGTAAGGATGAAATTGACCCCAACAGCCAGCAGAAAATTGGCATCAGTCACTACGGCGAGGAGGAGGGCTGGATTGAGGGCTATGTGGAGCAGTGGTTGGCAGATCCGGCTAAGGAACACCTATCGGTGCTGGGGGAATTTGGTACGGGAAAGACTTGGTTTGCGCTGCACTATGCCTGGTTATCATTGCAACAGTATCAGGAGGCGAAGAAAAAGCGGGTGGAGCGACCCCGGTTGCCGCTGGTGATTCCGCTGCGGGACTATGCCAAGGCGGTGAGTGTGGAGTCACTGTTTTCGGAGTTTTTCTTTCGCAAGCATGAGATTCCGCTACCGGGATACACGGCCTTTGAGCAGTTGAATCGCATGGGCAAGCTGCTGCTGATTTTTGACGGCTTTGATGAAATGGCGGCGCGGATTAATCAGCAGGCGATGATTGATAATTTTTGGGAGCTATCGAAGGCGGTGGTGCCGGGGGCGAAGGCAATTTTGACCTGTCGGACGGAGCATTTTCCCAATGCGATGCAGGGACGGCGATTGC
>JBFRWC010000345.1:0-11930 GCA_051439365.1 Leptolyngbyaceae cyanobacterium | reverse complement strand
CCACGCAAATTAAATGGTAATCAGCTTACCCCCACCAAAGCCCTAGATTTCATTTAATCCTTGATTCTAAAATTGGTGCAGAAGGCCTACTCTAATTACAAGTGCTTAAGCCAATATTCCCGATATTCCGCGCTAAAAATAACCGACAAAGGGGATTCATCCCTTGATAACTTTATTTAGTCCCTGCTCCTTACCCAGTACCATGCAAGCATGGGCTGTGGGCATCGACAATCGATTGCATCTGCATTGGCTCCAGCCAGTAGACAATCAAGGGAATATCACCACTGCGTTTTGGGCTACCGTGTACACCGTAGGCGTTTTGGGAGAGGAATTTAGGGTAAGGGGTAAGGATTAGCATCTTTACGCCATGAAGTACGAGAGGGAGGTGAGCACTCCTGTTGACTTTGTGTCGGGAGACCCCATATTTCCTGCTAAAAATCAACAAGGGGACAGTGAATGTTAAACTAACTTAAACAAGACTGACTTAAATTCATGGACTGATATGGCGCTTCCACCTTCTGATACTCCCCTCTACAACCATCCTCTACCGGATATTGAACAATGGCTAGCGAATCATGGCTGCCAGCAAGACAGTCGCGATCGCCACTTCTGGCAAGTTAAAACAGCGACCTGG
The DNA here is from genome assembly GCA_051439365.1 of Leptolyngbyaceae cyanobacterium. Classification (GTDB taxonomy): domain Bacteria; phylum Cyanobacteriota; class Cyanobacteriia; order CAKZMO01; family CAKZMO01; genus JAAHGY01. The sequence continues at coordinate 11,296 of JBFRWC010000345.1, read as the reverse complement.
GAAGCTGAAATTAGCCTGGATGTAGATTCTCTCAAAGTCCGCTATCTAAACGTGGGGGAAGATGGCACGGATATTCAACGCTCTTTCAAATATTCTCTTAGCCGCCAAGACCTAGAAGAAGCGGTCTTTTCTGGTCCCTAGCGATCGAGTCTGACATCTTTCAACTAGGACCAGCGATCGCCGCTTTATCTGGTGGGGAGCATGGTTGGGACCTCAATGGGGAGCACAAACGCTATGCTGTCCCAGGACTGAGTCCCCCAAAACGGCGATCGCGCTGCTGATACGCTCGCAAAGCTTGATGAAATGCTGCTCTGTCAAAATCAGGCCACAAGGTATCCGTAAAGTAGATTTCAGCATAAGCCGTTTGCCAAAGTAAGAAATTACTCAAGCGCATTTCCCCACTCGTACGAATTAACAAATCTGGGTCACCACTACCTGCTGTGTATAAATGTTTTTCAAACAGATCAACGTTGATCTCATCCAAATCCAGGGACCCGTTTTTGACCTGCTCTGCAATGCAATGACAAGCATGAACAATTTCTTGGCGGCCCCCATAATTTTTGGCAAGGGTTAATTTAACTCCCTTATTCAGTCGAGTTGCTTCTACGGCATGCTGAATTTCATTCTGGAGTGACTTGGGGAGCGCCTCCAAATGGCCAACAACCTGAATTTGGACATCTTCTTTTATCCACTCCTTTAATTCCTGTCGTAACACCCGTTCAAATAAAGCCATCAGAAAGTCCACCTCTTCCAAAGGTCGACTCCAATTCTCAGTCGAAAATGCATAAGCAGTAAGGGCACCAATTCCCCAGTCCTTGCAGCAGCGGAGCAAGTCTTTGAGGATATCCACCCCCCGTTTATGACCTACACGACGGGGTAGCCCTTGTCGTTTTGCCCACCGCCCATTGCCATCCATAATGACTGCCACATGATTCGGTAGACAATCTGGGTGTAAATCAGCAGGTAACGTCTTCAACATCGTTTGGTTTGCTATCATATCCGTTCCCAAGACGTATTGCTTGCTTTGCCTCTTGTTCTGAGTTTAGTGTGAACCTTGGTTCTATCTAAATGGATCACCAGCTTACTTTTCTTTCAAATAAGACGAAATTTGTTGGAATACGCGATAACTGAGTCGTCTGATCTGTACATTAATCCGGCGACCAAGACTACGGAGTTGAGGAGCAACCACTTCGCGATCGCTCGTCTGTGCAAACCGAGATTGCAGCAGTTCCTTAAGCTTACTGCTAGTCAGGGGACGATTCAACAGTCCTTGCTCCGCCACTGAAATCGACCCTGTTTCTTCCGACACCACCACACACAAGCAGTGATCCACTCGCTCTGTAATCCCCATTGCCGCTCGATGGCGAGTGCCAAGTTGGCGGGAGGCATCTCGTTCCGAAATCGGCAAAATTACCCCAGCAGCCACCACTCTCGATTCCCGAATCAGCACCGCCCCATCATGGAGCAGTGTCGTCGTCTGGAAAATTGTCTGTAATAACTCACGAGAGACCTCCGCATTAATCCGGACCCCTGGCACGGAAAAGTCTTGCTCATCAATGGGCTGAGTGGTTTCGAGAATGAGTAATGCCCCTGTCCGATTTTGGGATAGTTCTTTGACCGCATCAACGATTTCATCGATCACACTGTCAGCTTTCACAGGAGCTGCATGGGATGGCTGGAACAACTGAATCAGATCCCCTCGGCCTACTTGTTCTAACAACCGTCGGAGTTCCACCTGAAAGATAAACGCCATCGCAATGGAGGCTCCCAACAATAGCTTTTCCAGTGCGTAATGGACATAATCTAAGCTAAGGTACTCACTCAATGATACGGTTAGCATCAAGACAATGAAGCCTCGTATCATCCACAGAGTTCGACGATCCCAGATAATGACCGTAAAAACGACGTAGGCTAGAACCAAGACCAGAACCACATCCAATAACTGACCTAGCTGGATTTGAACTCCACCTAGATTGATCAGCCATTGTGTTAACAAAAGTCCCATCTGGTTAACGTTAAAAAATTACCGTTGATCTATTATTGGGATTTCACGTCTGATGCAGCCCTCATCCCATATGGTTGATACCCCATCACGCAGGGAGCATTTGGGAACACCCCGTTTTACACAAAACCGTACATAAGACTGTACAGGCTGACCATACACCAACTGCGCATGGACAAGGGTTTGAGTCGGATTTCTAACCCAGCTTAACGTGTCTGTTCCTTCGCAAACGACAATCGCCTCTTGAAATAACGGTAACAGATGTTGAGGAATCGCAGACGGGGAATTTGTGCCCCAACAAGATACCCGACCGGTTCGGACTCAGCTGAATATGGGCTGGTCGAGGATGGGCGGAAAGCACCCACTCTCAACCGATTCTCTGGGAATTTTAAAGGCCCATCCTAACTCCTAAATGATCAGGCATGGAGTCATACTGGATCAAGTCATCATAGGTTTCTCGCTGGAGAATGATACTCGCATTGCCATCATGAACAAGGACTGCCGCAGGGCGGGGAACGCGATTATAGTTGGAGGCCATACTGTAGTTATACGCTCCTGTGGCCATGACGACTAAGGTATCATCTGCGATCGCCTCTGGTAGATGGATATCTTTGATCAAGATGTCACCGGACTCACAATGCTTTCCTGCCACTGTGAGCGGATTGTGAGTAGGTGCAGACATCCGGTTGGCGATGATCGCCTCATACTGGGACTGATAGGTAATGGGTCGGGGATTATCAGACATCCCTCCATCCACGGCGATGTATTGTCGGGTGTTGGGGACAGTTTTCGTTGACCCCACGGTATAAGCGGTAATACAAGCAGACCCAATTAGCGATCGCCCCGGTTCAGCAATCAGCTTAGGCAAGGGTAGCCCCTGAGCCTTGCAAGCGGTCGTGACAGCTTGACAGACCGTTTGGACCCATTGCTCAATGCTGGGGGGATCATCGGCTTGGGTATAGCGAATGCCTAAGCCGCCACCGATGTCGAGTTCAGCGATCGCAATCCCATAGTCTTTCGCCTTCAGCAGCCAACTCACCATCACCCCAGGCAGGTCAGTATGAGGTTGCAGTTCAAAGATTTGGGACCCGATATGGGCGTGCAATCCGGTGCAAGTGACCCCAGGTTGCTGTTGAACAAAGGCAAACACCGCATCCAGTTGTTCTGGATCAAAGCCAAATTTGCTGTCCAAGTGCCCAGTTTGAATATACTCATGGGTATGACATTCAATTCCTGGTGTCACCCGGAGCATGATTTGAATGGAGGTATTTTGGGCCGTGGCTAACTTTGTGACCGTCTTCAGCTCTAGCCAATTATCTACCACAATCGTGACCTGGGAAGCGATCGCCATTTCCAGTTCAGACCGTGACTTATTGTTGCCATGCAAATAAATCTTCTCTGGAGCAACCCCAGCCTTCAGCGCCGTGTAAAGTTCCCCGCCTGACACCACATCGAGGCCCAATCCCTCACTGGCCACTAACGCACATACTGCAAGGCAATTCCATGCCTTAGATGCATAAATGACCAACGACTCCCCAGCATAGTGAGCTTGAAACGACTCGGTATATTGACGACAGGCAGCTCTAAGGGTGTACTCATCTAAAATGTAAAGAGGAGATCCGAACTGTTGCAGCAATTGGGGCACATCGCACCCGCCGACTTCCAAGTGGTCGATCGCATTAGCCGTCGCAGTCAACGGCAATAGTGCCTGATTCGGCGACATGGCCTGAGATGGCTGAGCCAGTTGCTCATCTAATAGATAAACAGCAGTATGAGCAGTACTGTAAGTCTTGCTTTCGATGGGAGATGATATCATAGAGGCAAAATCGTAGTTGGGATACAGTTTTAGATTATATGGTTATGTCCTCCCTAAATCATCGATCCAACCAGGATTAAATCAGTGATTTCACGACCTCCCTGACCTTATAGGTCTTAGCGCCTCATCCCCCAAGTCTTTAACAACCATAGCTGTAATGATTGCATCTCATCGCAACCGCACTTTTCACAATCGCACCGTCCGTACTCGCACCGTTCATCCCCACATCTGATAGTAATGGCTCATGCTTTGAGTGCAGATGGTTCGTTGACTCATCTGGTCATTAAGCCCTTGACGCTTGACCGCCTGACTGAAGCATTGGCTCTCGACGACTTGTGCTTTGGTGGGCTATGGACGGCATCAGGCTATCAACGCGAAATCGACAGCCCTAACAGTGCGCTCCTGATCCTTGAAGCTTCTGGCAACGTCTTGTCCCAAACGAGTCAGCCTGTCCAACTCGCTCAACCTGTTCAGACCTCCAACCAACAAGCAGATATCGGTTTGCCTCCATCCACTTCCCCTCCCGTAATTGGCATCGGTTGTGTATGGTTTGTCCTGGAAGAAGCTCATATTACCCTCCTCGGCATTGATCCCTGCTATCGAGAGCAAGGGCTGGGAACTTTCATGCTGATCGCCTTACTCAAAGCGGCCCTAGGAAACAGATCTGAATGGGCTACCCTGGAAGTCCGACAGAGTAATCACATTGCGCAAGCCTTGTACAAGCAGGTTGGGTTCACTGTGGTGGGCCAACGTAAGCATTATTATCCCGACACCAAGGAAGATGCGCTTATTCTCTGGCATCGAGGGCTACAGGAACCTCACTTTTTGGAAAAACTGATCTATTTGGAACAGCAGGTACATAGGCGTATTCAAGCATCCGGCTGGAACGTTTAGCTTCGTAGCTAGTCCCGTGGTTCGTCTAACGCCTAACACCTCACTGTTCCATCGCCCAGTCTTTATAAGTGTTCAGAGGCTCCACCATGACAGAGATATGATAATTTCAATAATAAAGTAGATTTTATTTACGGATTAAAGCGTTTCAAGTGGGCGCACAAGGGCAATTATTAAATTTGAGTTAAAACAGTATTAAGTATTATTGGGAGACCCCATCTCAGGCATAACCAAGTTCAGCGTGTGGTTTCGGTAATCCCTACCCTTTACCGAACGGTCCTGTTGTGCTGCCCAACCTGTTGGCCTGTGCTAGAATCTAGCTTACTGGCACGCAGCAGGTGATGGAAGAACGCCATGTTTGAACGCTTCACAGAGAAAGCCATTAAGGTGATAATGCTTGCCCAAGAGGAAGCCCGTCGCCTGGGGCACAACTTCGTCGGAACCGAGCAGATCCTTCTGGGTCTCATTGGGGAGGGGACTGGGGTCGCCGCCAAGGTCTTAAAGTCCATGGGGGTTAACCTTAAAGACGCTCGCATTGAGGTCGAGAAGATTATCGGTCGGGGTTCCGGGTTTGTAGCGGTTGAAATTCCGTTTACGCCAAGAGCTAAGCGAGTTCTAGAGTTATCCCTAGAGGAAGCTCGTCAGCTTGGACACAATTACATTGGAACTGAACACTTACTGTTGGGCCTGATTCGAGAGGGCGAGGGAGTTGCAGCCCGTGTTCTTGAGAATCTAGGGGTCGATTTGTCCAAGGTCCGCACTCAGGTGATCCGGATGTTGGGTGAGACCGCTGAGGTTCCATCGGGAGGAGGCCAAGGTCGTACCAAAACTCCAACCCTGGACGAGTTTGGGTCTAACTTGACTCAGCTTGCAGGAGAAGGGAAATTAGACCCCGTTGTGGGTCGTCAGAAGGAAATTGAGCGGGTCATTCAGATTCTCGGTCGTCGGACCAAGAACAATCCGGTTCTGATTGGAGAACCGGGTGTAGGAAAAACCGCGATCGCCGAAGGGTTAGCCCAGCGCATTTCCACCGGAGATATTCCTGACATCCTAGAGGAAAAGCGAGTGGTCACCCTTGATATCGGTCTCTTGGTGGCTGGCACCAAGTACCGAGGCGAGTTTGAAGAGCGTCTGAAGAAGATCATGGATGAGATTCGTCAAGCCGCCAATGTCATTTTGGTGATTGATGAGGTCCATACGTTGATCGGGGCAGGAGCGGCTGAGGGCGCGATTGACGCTGCCAATATTCTCAAGCCTGCTCTGGCACGGGGAGAGCTTCAGTGTATTGGTGCCACCACCCTGGATGAGTACCGCAAGCACATTGAGCGGGATGCGGCCCTTGAGCGTCGATTCCAACCTGTGATGGTGGGTGAACCCTCGGTGGACGAGACGGTGGAAATCCTGCATGGATTGCGCGATCGCTATGAGCAGCATCACAAGTTGAAAATCTCGGATGAGGCCCTAGATGCGGCGGCTCAGCTATCGGATCGTTACATTTCGGATCGATACTTGCCCGACAAGGCGATCGATTTGATCGACGAAGCTGGTTCACGGGTTCGCTTGATTAACTCTCAACTGCCCCCCGCAGCCAAAGAGTTAGATAAGGAACTACGCCAGCTCCTGAAGGACAAGGACGAAGCCGTTCGCTCTCAGGACTTTGACAAGGCTGGAGAACTGCGCGATCGTGAAATGGAAATCAAGTCTGAAATTCGAGCGATCGCCCAGACCAAGAAGACCGAAGATGCCGAAGGTGGTGATTCCCTGTCTCCCGTTGTAACAGAAGAGGATATTGCTCAGATTGTAGCGTCCTGGACTGGGGTTCCGGTGCAAAAGCTGACTGAATCCGAATCAGAAAAGCTATTACACATGGAAGATACCCTTCACCAGCGTCTGATTGGTCAGGAAGAAGCAGTCAAAGCCGTCTCACGAGCTATTCGTCGAGCTAGGGTTGGTCTGAAAAATCCTAATCGGCCGATTGCTAGCTTTATCTTCTCTGGTCCAACGGGCGTTGGTAAGACCGAGCTAACTAAGGCTCTGGCTTCCTACTTCTTCGGCTCTGAAGAGGCCATGATTCGGTTGGATATGTCGGAATACATGGAACGACATACCGTATCTAAGCTGATTGGTTCGCCTCCGGGATATGTAGGTTACAACGAAGGGGGACAGCTTACTGAAGCAGTTCGCCGTCGTCCCTACACCGTCGTCCTGTTTGACGAAATTGAGAAGGCGCATCCTGATATCTTCAACATGCTGTTGCAGATTTTGGAAGATGGCCGCTTGACCGATGCCAAAGGACGCACGGTTGACTTTAAGAACACCCTCTTGATCATGACTTCCAACATTGGATCAAAAGTGATTGAGAAAGGGGGGACAGGTCTAGGGTTTGAGTTCTCTTCAGATAATGAAGCAGATGCTCAGTACAACCGCATTCGCTCCCTCGTTAATGAGGAGTTGAAGCAGTACTTCCGACCTGAATTCTTGAACCGCCTAGACGAAATCATCGTCTTCCGCCAGTTGACTAAGGACGAAGTCAAGGAAATTTCCACTATCCTGCTGAAGGAAGTCTTCGGGCGACTGGATGAGCAGGGAATTACCCTGGAGATCACCGACCGATTCAAGGATCGGCTGATTGAAGAAGGATACAATCCCAGCTATGGTGCCCGTCCCTTGCGTCGAGCCATTATGCGACTTTTGGAAGATTCTTTAGCAGAAGAGATTCTATCCGGACGGGTTCAAGACGGAGACACTGCGGTTGTTGATGTTGATGAAGATGGCCAAGTCAAAGTCTCTGCTGCTGAAAAGAGAGAACTTCTCTCGCAAGCCTCTGAATAGTCTGTAGCGTAAAGCGTACAGGGAGAGACACCATTAGTTGCTGTACTCTCCCCGTTTTTAAGTCTTCTTCAGATATTCAATCTTGATCAAAGATCCAATAAAAAGGCGGGGAGCTTTGCTTCCTCGCCTTTTCGTTTTTTAGACACAAGGCCAAAATCAAGATGGGTAGATTAATCGCAAATCCCTAGACCTTTAGAGAGGCCTCCTGATTGATAGTATGGGCTGAAGAAGGTGTTGGTGTTTCAGCCTCATCCGTTTCAACATCCACAGTGACCCGTTCGATGCAGGCTCCTAGCTGTTTTAGCTTCTCCTCTAGGCGCTCATATCCTCGATCAAGGTGATGCAAGCCTCTGATTTGGGTCGTCCCTTGGGCCGCTAGACCAGCAATCACTAAAGCGGCAGAGGCTCGTAGGTCAGTGGCTAAGACAGGGGCACCCGATAAGAATGGGACTCCTCTAACTACCGCGATATTGCCTTTGACGCGGATATCAGCGCCCATGCGATTTAGCTCGGCAACATGACGTAAGCGATTTTCAAAAACAGTTTCGGTGATAACGCTATTGCCTTCGCTCAACGTCAGCAGCGCCATGAACTGGGCTTGCATATCTGTAGGGAACCCAGGAAACGGAAGGGTTTCAAGATCGACGGCGGTCAGAGGTCGAGCAGGGACAACTCGTACCGTATTCTCTGATTCAACTTTGATCTCTGCGCCCACAGCACGTAGCTTAGTCATAACGGCAGTCAGGTGGGCAGGAACGACGGGAGCGAGGGTCAGGTCTGACTTCGTAATTGCGCCAGCAACCAGAAATGTTCCCGCTTCAATCCGGTCGGGAACGATGGCGTAGTCGGTGGCGTGTAGTTCAGGAACTCCAGAGATGACGATGGTCTTGCTTCCGGCTCCTCGGATTTTAGCTCCCATTGAGCAGCAAAAGTTAGCCAGATCGACGACCTCAGGCTCTTGGGCAGCGTTCTCAATGATAGTTTCCCCATCAGCCAAAGTGGCCGCCATCATCAGCGTTTCGGTAGCTCCCACACTGGGGCAATCCAGGTAGATGCGGGCACCCGTCAGGCGCTTTTGCCGACCCCGTACATAAGCGTGAACAATGCCGTGATCGATTTGGACATCGGCTCCAAGCGCCCGTAGTCCACGAACGTGTAAATCAACGGGCCTAGCCCCAATAGCACAGCCCCCCGGCAAGGGCATTTTGGCTTCGCCAAGTCGGGCCAGAATCGGGCCAATGGCAAAAAAACTGGCTCTGAGCTGACTGACCAACTCGTAGGGAGCATTCGATTGGCCAATACTAGAGGCGTTGAGGAGGATGCCATCATCTGTTTTAACGACTGATGCGCCAAGGGAGCGGATAATGTCGGCCATTCGATCCACATCCACCAACCCTGGAACGTTCCGAAGTCGTAATTCTTGGGGACACAGTAGCGAGGCTGCTAGCAAGACAAGGGCAGAGTTTTTAGCACCACTCACCCTGACCTGTCCTGAGAGTGGATGACCTCCGACAACATTCAAGACCGGTTCTTGAACAGAAGGAGGCATATCTTGAGATTGAGACTGAGTGATGACCATGTCCTCCAGGAACTAACAACTTCTAAACGATTCTTAATAATAGGTAAGATTGCCCTTGATTCTACCCAAAAGATTTGGGTGAGGATAGGGGGCATCACTGTTTTTAGCAATTCTCTGGGAAAATCTAATGACTTGACGGGGATTATATCAGTAATTTCAATTAAATTAACCAAGTTGGGTGATTGACATTGTCTTGGAAGCGAGAGAAGATATATAGCTGCCACTGATATAGGGTCTGAGCGGAACTGGCGGAATTGGTAGACGCGCTAGATTCAGGTTCTAGTGTCCGATTTAAAGGACATTCGGGTTCAAGTCCCGAGTTCCGCATTGCTTTTCGTTGCTTCTCGTTCATTGCTGAAGTTGCTGTCCAATGCCAATATTTCATTGGGGTGACAGTAGTGCGCCAGTGTTTTGCCCAGACAGCAACATTCCGATGGGGCGGTATGTTGCGCACTCGCGTTGAATTGCATAGCAGTGATAGGCATAGATAGTAGGGTCTTTTCAACCGAACTGTCAGGTTTTCGATGCAAAACGTTACGTGGTTGGATCAATTCTCTGATGCTGGGGCTAGGTTGGGACGGTAAAGGATGGGGAGAGGATAGTGCTGACCAGTATTCGTAATCCAGTGGTAAAGCAGTTTCGGAAGCTACGGCAGGCCAAGTCGCGCCATCAACAGGGCAAAATTTTGCTGGACGGAACTCATTTGCTGGAGGAGGCTTGTCATGCCGATGTTATGTTTGAGCTTGTTTGCTACACCTCGACCTGGCAAGATGCTCACCCCCATTTGTTGAGTCAGGCGATCGCCCAATCCCAACGGATTGAGTTAGTCAATGAGGCGGTGCTGGAGGCGATCGCCACCACCGTCAATCCGGATGGAGTGGCCGCGATCGCCCCGTATCAGTTGAGTTCAGCCGTGAGTTGGGATCCGCCACCCACCGCCCAACCTTTTTTAGGGATCGCTGTGGATACTCTCCAAGATCCGGGCAACCTGGGCACCATCATTCGGACGGCTACCGCTGTGGAGGCTAATATTCTTTGGCTCAGTCGTCATAGCGTTGATCCGACTCATCCCAAAGTTCTCCGGGCCTCTGCCGGACAATGGTTTCGGCTCCCCATGCGCACGAGTGAAGACTTGCCGGAGACGATTGCTCAACTGCGGACCCAATTTAGCCCAACCTCCCTACAAGTCATTGCCACCAGCCCTAACACGGACTTGTCCTATTGGGAGATTGACTATCACCTGCCCTCCCTGATTTTGGTGGGAAATGAAGGATCGGGGGTGTCGGATGCGGTGTTAGCCAGTGCGGACAAAATCGTCCAGATTCCGCTGTCATCCCACGTAGAGTCCTTGAATGCAGCGATCGCCACGGCCTTGGTCCTATACGAGGCTAAACGGCAGCGCACACTTGCTTAGATGTTGAGCTTTGTCCCAATTTTGCATGGATGGACCCATCGCTGAAGCACAGGCTGTCTCCTGAGTTATCATTTGTCTGGTAGTAAAATACTTGCAGTTGTTTTCCCTGGCCTAATCATGGAAATTCTTGCATTTTTAGAAGTGGCTGTGGAGCATGAAGCTCCCTGCTCTCGTCAGTGTTTGGGACAAAACCGACCGTCTCCGCTATGGGGTTGGTGCCTCAAGTTAAATCGACCCAACTGTTTGGGGGCGATCGCCCTCTTGGTTCTAACGATCAATCTCCTCGGCCATGTCCTTGGTGCGGCGATCGCCCAAGCGGGCATCCTGGCTCCGGGCCAAATTCTGCGACGGGGTAATCAAAGCTCCTTGGTGCGAGAACTCCAACAGCGGTTACGAGACAGGCGATTTTTTAATGAGCGGGTGACAGGATTTTACGGCCCCGTGACTGAAGATGCCGTCAGGCGTTATCAACAGTCCGTGGGCCTACCTGCCGATGGCATTTATGGTCCGGCCACCGATGATCGCCTGTTTGGGGTGTCCAATCCGCAGAGGGGTGGAGCAACCGGGGGGGCCACTCAGTTGGGCAGTCGCGTCTTAAGCAACGGTGATCAAGGCAGTGATGTTAGTGACCTACAACAACTATTGAATGAGCGGGTTGGGTTTACTTCTATTGATGGCGACTTTGGCGATGCCACGGAACAGCGGGTGCGCCAATTGCAGCAATTTGCTGGGTTAACGGTCGATGGGATTGTTGGCTCTGCG
>JBFRWC010000344.1:0-6119 GCA_051439365.1 Leptolyngbyaceae cyanobacterium | reverse complement strand
CATAGATTGAAGCTCCCCCCCATCCCCAGAAACGACGACGACAGCTTGCCAAAATGTTGCGTAAAAGTCCGGAAGAGATGGGGTTTGCCAGCAATGGTAATACGCCACAGGGAGATGATGATTCGCTCGATGATACGGTTGACCCCAACTTTCTAGCGGTTGAACTACGGGATGCCAAGGGTGATACCCCCGATGTCTTTCACACCCTAGATACGTTGGCGGTTCGGGTGCAATTTGGGCTAGAACCTTGGCCGGACAAGGTAGAAGTGGTGGTGCAGTTCTTAACTCCTGGAGACGAGATTAGTGTGTCTCATTTCCCCACGGTCCTGTCCCTCAATCCCCAAGATATGGTGTCCCCGATGGCTCAGTCACCACCTCCCCCATCCCATAACAATGGCACAACAAGTCACACAACAAATCACACAATGGCAGTGGACTGCACTATCCCGGAACTCTTGCTGCGGGCTGGCAAATATCGAGTCTCTGTAACCGTGACCCCAAGTGGAGGGGATGAGTCCCAGCGATCGCAATCTCGGCTCACCAGTTCCACTACCATTGTGGTCAAGGATCAGCTCATTAGAGGGGACAGTTCTTCCGAGGGACCAAAGAAATCACCCGGATTGGTTTATATGCCAGCGAACTGGCAGCTAACCCCTCCCCCTCCCGCTCCATCGACCCCAGCCTCGACGCTGGAATCATTCTGATGGGGGGTCTTCCGTTGTGCTAATGAATGGTATGGCTGTTGTCGTAACTAATGCTGACCTGGGAGTGTCTGGAACGGAGAGAGCAACTGGTACACTGCATGAGAGTGTACTTTCTATCTTGTTTTAGCTTACTTTTATTTCACTAATTTTATTTCACTAAGATATTTCGCTGAGTAAGGTGGTGCGGGTATGTCCAAGTTATTGCGTCGCTTGATTGATGCGCTCAAAGCCTTTAGAGTTGTGCTTTTGCAGGGCAAGGATGCTTTATCAAAAGATGCTTTATCAAAAGATGAACCCACGGACTCCAGTTCCTTAGAATTAGAGCAACCTGGTTACTTCCTGAAGGACTTGAAACAGATTGGCTACTTTGCCGATGGCACGCCGATTACCCAGGAAACGTTTGAGGCATGGCGTAAATTAGACATTGCTGAAAAGGTTAAACGGAACTCAGAGTGTTTGCAGAAACAAATAGTGCGCTGGGATAGTCTAGTCGAGAATCCATTACCCCTCAACCCCAAAGGTCATTATCATGTATTCTTACACATTCCCAAAGCAGGGGGAACGACGTTAGAACATATTATTGCCAAGAATTATTTACCTAATCAGTGTATTCATGCTAACGCCCCCAATATTATCCAAAATCCGTCGATAATATTCCATGTCGGTCATCAGCATCCTAGAGGGATACTCATGGGCCATCATCAGCGTAGTAGTCCCCTATATCAGTTCTTGGGCGATCGCTCCATCATTCACTTCACCATGTTGCGTGATCCGATTCAGCGAGTGATTTCCCACTTCAACTATATTAAAACCCGCTCGAAACACCCGCTTAATGAGAAGGCAAAAGACTGGGTTTTAGAAGAGTATGCTCAATCAGATATTAAAGAAGTTCAAAATAACCAGACTCTCCGAATTTTAGGAGATTGTGGTATGACAATGGCTCAGCGGTCCCTTGAAGAGCCAGACATATTATTAGCAGAGGCAAAGGAGGTTTTGGTCAATGAATTTTCCCTATTTGGTCTGACTGAGCGCTACTCTGAGTTTTTAATTATGGCGAGTAAGCTATTAGGTTGGCAAGATATTTTCTACGTACGAAAAAACTCCTCAAAGCGTAGTCTCCGATCGGCTAAGATTATTGAATCGACTCAGTTTAGCGATGAAGCGATGGAAATGATCCGAGGGCGGAACCAACTGGATATTAAGCTGTATGAATATGCCCAAGCCCTGTTTGAGCAGCGTTGGCAACAGTTAGGTTTGAATAAAACAAGTATAGAGAAGTACGAGTTACTGAATGCCAACTACAAGGCAATGTTGGCAGAAGTTGATACCTTTGCCTAGCCAATTCTTTATCCCATCGTTGAACACATCAGTTCATTCGATGAAGTCAAACGATCGATGAGAAGAGATGATGAGAGACGATGACATGAATTGTGTTCTGCGATCGCTACAAGGTGGGTTGGTGGTATCCTGTCAGGCTCCGCGTACCTCGCCCCTGCACCACCCTGAGATGATTGCGGCGATCGCCCAAGCCTCAGTGCAACAAGGAGCTGTTGGGGTCCGCATTGACACTCCCGCCCATGTGCAGGCGGTGCGACCGCGGGTGGAAGTTCCCCTCATTGGTCTATGGAAACAGGAGTATCCCAATTCGTCGGTGTATATTACCCCGATGGCAGAACATGCGGATGCGATCGCCCAAGCTGGAGCCGATATTATCGCCATTGATGCGACCCTGCGTCCCCGACCTGATGGCAAATCGGTGGCCGATCTGATTCACTACATCCACGATCGGTTAGGCAAGTTAGTGATGGCGGATGTGGATACCTTGGAGGGCGCGATCGCGGCGGCGGCAGCAGGGGCCGATGTAGTGGGCACGACTCTCTATGGCTACACAGAAGCCACCCAGGACTACACACCTCCAGGTTTCAAATTATTGCAAGACATGGTGGAGCAGCTCAGGATTCCCGTAATTTGTGAAGGGGGCATTGGATCACCGGAGATGGCGAAAGAGGCGATCGCCCTCGGTGCTCACACTGTTGTCGTTGGGACTGCGCTTACCGGAATTGATCTCCTGGTTCAACGGTATGTTAGTGCCTTGTGAAACCCAAACTGAAGGAATAGCCAAACTCAGCGACCAACTCATCCACCGTAAACCCCAACTCAAAATAATTGCTAAACGTATACGAACGATTGGGATCAAGTAGGGATCGACCAGCCATTGTTTTCCTCCCGATTACAGCCAACTTGCACCTGTAAAACTACATCCCCATCCCCAAATGCCAACTCCAGCCTCAGCCCCATATTTACCAGTGCGAACCTCTCCTATCAAACTTCAGCCTGAGTCGCTTTAATCATCTCCAACAAAATACCAAATAGCCCCTCCAAATCTCCAATAAAGTGCTCTCTTGCCCCAATATCAACTCGCCGCTCCACCAACCTTAAAAACTTCCAATTGCTTCCCGTCGTCACGACCCCATAAATGCAAGTAATATGATTTTGCCTCCGTTCATTAAAGATTTGTGCGGCCACCATCTCCGCCATGCATTGAGCCAACCCCGACTTGATGTTGTCATTTTTAGCCTCCACCAACGCCACCACCGGAGCCGTAATTTCCAATTGCTTCGGTGAGTCACTAATTAAAAAATCGCAACGCCCTGCCAACCCCTTTGATTTTTCTACACTAAAATCAATGCCAGAGAAAAAACTAATTTGTCGGTTAAATTGTTTGCGTAACTCCACTAGTATCGGCGCTATAATTAACTCCGATCGCGCTTTCTCCGTATCAATTTCCAAAGCCAGTGGAATATTTTCGGCTAGCGTTTCTCGCAACAGCGCACTTGGTGTTACAGGCTGAACATCCGTAAACAGTTCCACCCGCTCTTGCAAAATCAAATTAAACTCCGACTCCAGTTGAGATAGCGTAAACTCCCCATAAGACATCGTTACTGCCCCTTCTCCAAGGTGTTTGTTTCCATGATATATCCCCCATCTCGCACAAACACCACGATTGAAACCCACCAACCCCTCTCCCAATCTCTCCTCTGGCAGCTTCAACGTAACTTCTTCGCCCAACAAGGCATCAACGCCTGGAACCACAACACCGTCCCCCACTACGTCACCAGCAACCCCCACATCGCCAATGCCTACGCCAAAATCACCCTGGCAAACGCTCGATAGTCTTCATAACCAAGATTGGGCACCTCTGCATGATGAAACAATGCCCTTGATTGTTCCAATTTCCTCGAACTGAAAGTAGTCAGGTATCGGGCTACCCAAGCTTCCTCTATACCTGCTAGGGTTAGGGGGAAGAAGATGACTGTAGTTCAAGATATCCATCATTCCAATTAAACCCTGATGAAACGTCGAGACATTCTTAATTATGCTGCTGTTGGCACAGGTACTGCTCTGGGAGTAGCAGCTTGTGGGGGTGGCTCTACTCCGACGAGTGCCCAAGGGGAAGCCTCCTCTTCCGATTTGCCCGTGTTGGAATGGCGGATGGCCACCAGTTGGCCCCAGTCTTTGGATACGATTTTTGGGGGAGCGCGAACAGTGTGCGATCGCCTCAAAGCCATCACAGGGGGACGCTTCACTATTGAACCCTATGCCGCAGGGGAAATTGTGCCTGGTCTGGATGTCCTGGATGCTGTGCAGGTGGGCACGGTGGAATGTGGCCACACCGCCAGCTACTACTACGTTGGCAAAAATCCTGCTCTCGCCTTTGGCACCACCGTCCCCTTTGGCCTCAATGCCCAACAGCAAAATGCTTGGTACTACCACGGCGGTGGTTTAGACACCATGCACAAACTCTATGCTGACTTCAACGTGATTGCCTTCCCCGCAGGTAACACAGGTGCACAAATGGGGGGTTGGTTTAACCGAGAAGTGAACTCGCTCAGCGATCTGCAAGGGCTAAAAATGCGGATTCCAGGGTTGGGGGGCAAAGTGATGGATCGCCTTGGGGTAAATGTGCAAGTGCTACCCGGTGGTGAAATTTTTCTAGCACTGGATCGAGGGGCGATCGACGCTGCCGAATTTGTCGGTCCCTACGACGACGAAAAGCTTGGACTGGCGGATGCCGCCAACTTTTACTACTATCCGGGCTGGTGGGAACCGGGCGCAAGCTTAGAACTACAAATCAACCTGGATGCCTGGAACAAACTCCCCCAGGAATACAAAGATGCCATCATTACCGCCACCTACCAAGCCAACATTGATATGTTAGCCAAATATGATGCCCTCAATGGTGCCGCCCTCAAACGCCTAGTCGATCAAGGAGTCCAACTCAAACCTTACAGCAACGAGATTCTCGCCGCCGCACAAGCCGCCTCATTTGACCTATTTGCAGAAAACGCCAGTGAAGATGCCACCTTCAAATCCGTCTACGAAACTTGGAATAACTTCCGCACAGACGTATCTGCCTGGAACACTGTAAACGAAGTCAGCTTTTCCAAATTTGTCAGTGCCCCGTAGGGGCAACGCCCCCAAGCTTGTCCCAAGCCATGCCCCGTAACCCATTCGTGCCCCGTGTCAACCCCTTTTCCAAGTTGGTGGGTCAGCCACAGATTCAGAGTTCCGATTCAGATGGCTCCTCTGGCTGGTCTATAGTCGGTTGCGAAAGATCTGAATTCTCCAAACGATTCAACAAATCTCCCCGTTGCACGATTCCCGCGAGGATTTGAGGACGCAACCCCACTAAAAAACTGAAGAGAGAGATTGACGCAACCAGCCTAATATACTCAGGCAGCGTAAATTGGTGATTTAACTCAAATGCTTGCAGGTCAAACACCAGCAAACCGCCTAAAAACAGCAGATAAACAATAAATCCACGCAGTAAAGCGCCCACATAAAGGTTCATGATTGAAACAGTGGAGGTGGTGGCAATCCTGGTCTTTTTCTCGTCCAAAAAGTCAATTCTTTGAGCTGCTACGCCCAGCATTGAGCTAACACAAGATGCCAGCCCAATATTCGTAATGGACCAACTGAGAAAAACAAGCACCAAATCCCATAACCCTGGGACGGGATTAGACATAGGGCCTTGGGCGATCGCGACCAACTGTTCTCTCACAGATGCAGTGTCATAAAACAGGGAAAACCCGAATAGGGAAAACCAAGTCATCACTAAAAGCAAACACAGTAATCCGTTCAAAATTAATCGATTGTCATTTCAGCTTGCTCCAGCTCAATCTAACAGTTTATGGTCATCCTTACCAAGAACTACCAAGAAC
Organism: Leptolyngbyaceae cyanobacterium; assembly: GCA_051439365.1. Lineage (GTDB taxonomy): Bacteria > Cyanobacteriota > Cyanobacteriia > CAKZMO01 > CAKZMO01 > JAAHGY01. Next base: position 193 of record JBFRWC010000344.1, on the reverse strand, counting down.
TACCAAGGACTGCCAATCATGGTGAACCCTGACCAATAGTAAGGATGGGAGAGATCGCGATCGCCCCTCCGTACCATTTCTGGCGGCAGATCCACCGGATCTTGACCTAGCTGCCGGATCAATTGACCATCCTCAATCCGAGTTTGTCCCCGCAGCAAGGCCAATTGGGACTGACGCAATGCCTGTCTCTTAT
>JBFRWC010000343.1:0-9793 GCA_051439365.1 Leptolyngbyaceae cyanobacterium | reverse complement strand
AAGGCCCGTCGATGAGAATATCGAGTTGGTCGATTAGGGCTTGAGCGTTGGTGGGAGCGGAGGGCGATCGCAATTCTGTCAGGGTAAACCCCGAAAACGACATCACATTCTTACCCGCCGCTTTCACTCGTCGCGCTACCTCCGCCAATGCTGTTGCTTGCCAAAACGGTTCCCCTCCGGAAAACGTCACTCCTTCATTCTCCGGTTCCGACAAAATTCGCTCCACGATTTCATCTACCGAGATCAACTGATTAATTTCAAACGGCCATGACTCTGTATTAAAACAACCGGGACACTCCCTCCGACAGCCCTGGACCCACACCACCGCCCGACAACCAGGACCATTCACCTCAGAGCGATCGACGTACCCCATAATATTGAGGTGATGGGGGGGAATCTGAACCATCGTTTCTGGCATATGGACGAGAGACATAGCAACCTTATCTCCTTTTGTAATAATTGTGGTCTAATCGGGAAAGCTATTCGGTTTACCTATTTAGTTATCGTGGCATCTCTTCCCAGATTGTGGAGTCAGCCCTAATAAAACATTTACATTTATGGGTTGATTTCTTCTAAATATTTCTAAATATTTTCCAATATTAAGCAGCTTTAGGTAAGGCTTTTAAACTCACCGCAAATAGAAGGCCCAGACCCAAAGTTAACACTCCTAGCCAGCTAATGGTAAAGGCGCTGCCCTGGTTGAGTAGCAAAAATTGGCCCAATAGAATCGGACCGAGGACATGACCCGTCCGCTCCAATAAGCGGTACAGTGAGGCGGTGGCTCCTTTGCCTAAAATACTGGCCGTAGGGGTATCGGTGATGTAGGTGACAATGGGAGCATTGATGAATCCGTGGGCCAGCCCTAAGAAAATCATGCCTGCCACTAACACCATAATTGGCAAGGATTGGAAGTAAGCCGCTAAGCGATCTTGCCATTCCAACAAACCAATTAAAATCAGGCCAATGCCACTACCCACGGTGCCAACGAACAGAATTTTCCCGATCGCCCCCGTGCGGTCAGCCACCTTGGAGGTGAAGCGACTGGAGATCAATACACCCATCGCATAGAACATGAGAATTTGGCCGACATCTTCTGGTGGGTAGTTTTGGCGAGATAACACGAGGGGTAGGGCAAAGATGGTCACTCCCGTGAGGGTTACCCTGGTGGGGATGCCAACAAAAAACATCCCTGCTAAAAATTGTTTATCTTTGACCAAGTAGGAGATGCGGTGGACAAATCCCCGCAAGCCACCACCTGACGAGTGGGCAACCTCTTCCTTCACTGTGGGAATGAGCAGACGGGCATAGAGCAAGCCTAAGCCCAGGATCAGGCCACCCACCACAAAGACTCCTTGAGTCCCCATGTAAACGGCAAGCAAGGAACCAATGGCGGTGCCGGAGAGCATGGCGCTGTTGTAGTTAACCACAATGATGGCGGTGCCTTGGGTCTTCTTTTCGGTGGTGGCGATCGCCAAAATATAAGACTGGACTCCAATATAGAGCAAGCCTTGGCCAAAGCCTGCCATCGCCCGTAGCACAAACATGGCGTAAAACTGGTGGGTCACCGCCATCAGCAACAGCGCCCCTGTGGCTAGCCCACCACCTACCAACAGCAAGGGTTTGGTGCCCCGTGTTTGTGCCCAGCGTCCCCCCGGCAGCAGGGCCAAGACAAAGAAAGCAAAATAGGTGGTAAACAGGGTTGAGACGAGGCCAGAGGAGACTTGGCTGGCTTGGGCTAGGGTTTGGAAATAGGGCGGGAGGAGGGGCACACTCAGCCCTTCGGCAAAAACCGCCAGGAAAAATAACGGCCCGATGAGTTTAAGTTTGGCCTCGATGCGATCGCCTGGTAACCCCGTTGTCCGCCGTCCAGTGAACGAACTCATCAGATTGAGGAACAGGATGGAGACAAAGGCCGAGGCAATAAATAAAACGAGGAAATTTTTGGCACTGCGCCACAGTTGAGAGTAGATAAAGCGCCAGGGGACTCCTAAGCGCACGATAAATTGACGACTGGCATCTTGCAACTGGGCCGCATAGGCAAAGTCAGCGGTAGAGGCTTGCCAGTCTTGCCCGATCAGCGCTGCGTCAGTGTGAATTAGTACTTCCTCTAGCGGTGGTTGCTCATAGGATGCGGTTGGATCGGGAAGCATCGTCAAGCTAATAAAGCTCAAATCGGGATTGAGGGTTTGATAATCCCGAAAGGTCTGGTCAATGCCGTTAAAGTCTTCTAGGCGTAAGCCGAGGGCGATCGCCGCATTCAAGCGCCCCGCCAACGACTCGGTTAAGGCCTGGGTGCGTCCTTGAATCCCTCCCGTATAGATATTGAGTAGGGTCATCATCAGCAACAGCGACATCGCTAGCAAGAAGCCACTAAAGGCAATCTTTGTCCACTGCTTAGCCTTTTGCTGTGCCCATTGACCGTAGGCAATGAATGCCAGAATGGCATAGGCGACCAGACAAATCCCCGCCAAAATGCCATCTTTAACAAATTGACGATTAATCGTGCGGTTAATGGCCCCCTTGGAGGTCGTAACCTTCAGGGTTCCCAGGACGGCAAACTTATTGCATAGCGGTAACGTCACCCGGTAAGCATCCGCGTTTTCTTCGATGTCATAGCCCTTGCTCCTTGCAGGGTTAGTGGAGGGCGTGGAGGGCGTGGAGGGCGTGGAAACTGGACTCCCTGTATCTCGTTGTTGATCAACCTCTGGACGATTGGCGGCTGATGTTTTAATCCAACTGGGTTCAAAATTTTTGAAGCTCAGGGTCGTCTCAGGTTGCTGATTTCGGAATAGCTCTGTGCCCTGGTCATCCACGACCCGGAATTCCAGGATACTGTCGTCAGCTTGCAATAACGATGCGGTTAGGGGCGTAAACCCTGGAAACTGCCTCAGCGGTAAACCCGCCACCACAAAGGTTTGCAATGAACTTTGGACAATTGCACCTTGCGCCGCGATTTTATCCAATACCAAGGTGGGATAAGTCCGATGGGCTTCACCCAAGCCAATATAAATTAGGAGAATAAACGAAAAAAATAAGGCCAACACGGCGGTGGCCGTGTGAGTCAGGCGGTGATAGAGAGGCGATCGTTGAACCATAGGTATTTGTAGATACAGTTAAATATAAATATGAAAGACGCTAACCCGTGTTTGTTTTGGTCAACTCTCTGGTCCAACCTGAGGATACGTCTCAGCTTAAAATCCCCAGCCTAGGAACACTCCTTGGCAAGCAATGACTCATCAGCCATATCGAACTCATGTGACTGGCTACGTGATCTCCGAGAGACCCATCTGGACGACGGCCCCTTGTTTTACTTTTGTTTTCAACAAACCAGGAGAGTAGCAGGATCATTTTGACCCGATCGGCTATCGGGTTGGAACTATCCATACTGTTGATCAATAGCATTTACAGATGTTCATAGAAAATCGCACAAATACCCAAACAACCGTAGATTCAAGGTTGCGAGTTTAAATTCCTAAACAATTTTGGATCGAATGAACGCTATCCGGTTGATAAGTGAGCAAATAGTCCAACCGATCCACCAATAGCCCCAGGATGAACTCTTCATAGGTCATCCCTTCTGCGGCTAAGCCCAGGGCCACTAAGCTAGTGCGGCTGGCACTCGGTTGCTTCAAATCAGGTTTGGGGTTGGCTTCTAAAACGTTGATTTGGCCGTTGACATCGGCCCGTACGTCAATTCGCACGAGGGACTGTAAATCAAAAGCCCGATAAATGGCTTGGCCCAGCGCCACTAAGTTCGCTTTTAACTCCTGATCGGCGGCGGTGAGCAGATGGGCACGATTGGCACTAATGGCTTTCTTGTCCATTGAGGTGAAAATTTTCTCTCCTGGCTCAAACTGGCGTTCCAGCAGCGAAAAAGCGAGGGGGTGGGGAGATTTGGTAAAGCGATCGCCCCGACAGGTCACATACCCCCGCATGGTGATACAAAATTCTCGCCCCGACAAATATTGTTCAACCAGCACCGTGTTTTGGGTGGCCCGATAAGTCGTTTCTACTACCGGGGGCAAGTCAGCCCAATGGTCCACCACGGAAATGTGGAGGGTCGCCCGTCCCGTAACGGGTTTGACCACGAAGGGACCGTCGTATCCGTTAAACACTGATTGAAAGAAAGCATTGGTGGCCGGATCGAATGGCCCCTGGTGAGGATGCCAGGTGATGAAGGGAGCCGTGGGTAATCCAGCCCCTTGTAACGCCTGTTTGAAGGTTGATTTCTGGTCTAGAATCGCTGCGTTAAGTGGGGTGTGGCCATAGTAGGGAATCCCCAACATTTCTAACAAGCTAGGAGCATGGCTCAGGGGATTGTAGCCCTGTACTCCTCCCGAATTGAGCCACACAAAATGAATTTGCGCTGTTTTGAGACGCTGGGGCAAATGTCTATCTTCAGGCATCAAATAAACCTGTTGAAATCCCAGGCTCTGGAGTGTTTCCTGAATCTCACGGGCGACCATTTCGTAGCTTTTCCACGGACGGGGGTTGTGAGTTGGATACAGAACAGCGTCAGGTTGGGTTTTGTCCCCGCCATAGACAACGGCAATCCGAAGCTGGGATTGGAGGGGGGGCAGGTAACGAGGGAATTGCTCAAAGCTATACATAAGGGAAGGAAAGAAAAGGTTAATGGCGAAACCTGTGTCGCCAGTGATGTCGGGCTAGTGACAGCGGGTTTGGAATAGCGGGCTAGTGATGCTGTTCTCCCGCTAGGGTAGCACTGGTTGTTTCAGTGTGCCTGTTATTTCCGGTCTTACTTCTGGTCTAGTATTGTAATTCCGGCCCAATCCTCCTGGGGAGGGAATTGCATATATTCGGTACATCGTTCCAGATAGATTTGGGAGGGGCGATCGCCCCCTGGTCTGAGATTAATCACCGTCTTGAATAAATGGATTGCGGTTTCCCAATGACGATTCTGATAAGCTGCCACCCCAGCTTCAAAGGTCTGCACCCAGGCAAACTCCCCCGCACGACGATCGCTATCTCTGTCAGCCATGGCTAATAATTCATACACCTCTAATCCCTCTTCCTTCCCATAGACAGCGACCGTATCCAACTTCCGCACAATCACATGATCTTTGGCTAATTCATAGGTTTGAGGCCCAATGATAATCTCAGTCCCATAGATTTTATTGAGTCCCTCAATCCGGCTCGATGCATTCACTGGATCGCCAATGACGGTATAGTCCATTTTCTTTTCACAACCAATGTTGCCCACTAGCACTGATCCGGTGTTGATCCCAATTCGAGCATAAAACGGGGGCTTATTTTCACTTTGCCACCGGGGGCGAATGGTCTCTAGCAAGTGCTGGCATTCGAGGGCTGCCCGACAGGCATCTACCGCATGGTTGGGGTTGCTGAGAGGAGCGCCCCAAAAGGCCATGATGCAATCACCGATGTACTTATCGATGGTGCCGCCTTGGGTCACAATTTTATGGGACATCAATTCGTAAAACTCACCTACATAGGGAATCATCGCAGGTCCCATCTGTTCAAAGGTTTTGGTAAAGGCCACAATGTCAATAAAAAAAATGGTGAGGACTCGTTCTTCCCCTCCTAAACAAGCCACGATACCTTTGCCAATCAGCGTTTGCACCAATTCAGTCGGGAGGTAACGCTGGAATGACGATAGCCCGACTCTCATTTGTTCCATGGCATTGGACAACTGGTCAATTTCACTAATCGCTGAATTAATGCCTTGGAGTTTCGTCAGCCTAAAAGTCTGAATCCGTTTAGCCTGCTCAGTAATTCTGAGCAAAGGTTCGGCGATCGCCTTCCGAGTCAGAACCACCGCTAGCCCTGCGGTAATCACCGTTAAACCCGCGATCGCATACAGTAGCCGTCGTTGATTGCGTTCTATATCGGCTAAAAAGTCTGAGGCCGGAATAATGGTGCCCACGAACCAATCCAGGGTGTAATCATAGGTATTCAACGGGGCAAAGGAAATAAAATAGCGATCGCCCGTTGTTGGGTCTTGATAGGTAAACTCTTTGAGTGAGCGAAGGTCTCGCAGATGAATGTCCTGATCGGTCAACGATTGACTCGCCAACTGAAGCAGTGGATTCTCCGCTTCCCACAATTTTCGTAACCGTAGCGTGCCGTCTTCAGAGGCTTGAATACTGGCATCATCCTTACCGGAAAACACGATCAATTCCTGCTCTGCGTTCAAAATAAACGCACTCCCGGTTTTCCCCATCTGCACATCATTCAGATAGGTCGCAATCCGTTCTAGTTCAATGGCGATCGTCACCACCCCAACCAATTCCCCGGCCTCATCTTCTAGGGTAATGGCCGAGTTGATCCCTGGTTTGCGGCTGGTGTTAAAGATGTAAACATCCGTCCAGATATTTTGTTGAGGGTAGGCGATCGCCTTGCGATACCAGGAACGCTGCGGGGCATAGTATTCCTGCTCAATCACCTCAGTATCCGCCAGAGTCGGGATCGCATTAATGACTTCATAAGTTGCAAATTGTCGGGATGCGGTTTGAGCCTCCGCATCCCACTCACTATTCACCACCCGTAGCGTGCCACTGGGCTGTCGCTGCACCCCAAAAAAATCACCGTTAGGGTAGCCAAAGCTGAGCCAAGATACCTGTGGATTAGCCTGTAATAGGGTTAAATAAAAGTCATCCCTGGTTTCTGGATCATCTAAATCAATTGCGTCTTGCTCCAAAAGCGTGTGGATGGTTTGCTGAGTAGCCAGGGTCGATTCAAACAGACTGGCAACCGTTTGGTTCGCACTGCGAACAATCTCACGGTTGAGGCGATTGACAATGGTGAGCGTATTGCGCCGGGAGGTGAAGAGCCACGGCAAATGAATTGTGACTGCCGTAACGCTCACTGTGAGCAGGACAGAACTGACCAGCACCCCCTGTAAACTGATACTTCCCCGCCAAGGTAACTTCAGCCGTAGCTTCCCCCGTCCCTCCCTATTGTTAGATGCTTGGCGTTTCAACATAGATGGCTCATCATTGGTAAGTGACCACACAAGACTATTTACAGGGGTTTAGTGGTATGTTCCGTGAGGATCATTTTTAGACCCATGGCTCACTTTGGACGCAGTTCGCCCCAAGCTAAACACACAGACAAAACGGACATATGCATTTCTCACGCCCTTTATTCTCACGCCCTTTATTCTCACCCCTGTAGGGCATTCAGCGGCACCCTAACGACGAACAGCAACCCCATTCTCCCGGACAACCTGTCCTTCGTAATCATAGATAAAACTAGCACTTTCAAAGAACTGAAAGGGAATTTTTAAGTGAACGCTTCTAGCCCGACCAAAGTTGATGGCAATGTCAGGCGGGGAAATCAGCCCGACGGGAAGTGCCCCAGTTTGAACCTGCTGGCGGAGAATATCAATGCCATAGATCGCCGCCAAATAAGCATTACTCTCAAAACTAACCCCCACCGATAACATGGCGCTGTCATCCCCAGCCGTCACCACATCGGGGACCGCACTGAACACCGGAACATTGCCAGAGAGGGCATTGATGGTTTGGATTTCACGGAAGACAGCGGTGCTGCCTGTAATCCAAAAAATGCTGCTCTCTAGATTAGGATCGGAGGCTTTCATGGTGGCGATCGCGTCCGGCATCGCTTGTTCCAAATCGACCTGAGCCGTATCTTGATTAACCGCCACCTCAATCACCTCAATGTTGGCAGATCGGGCAATCTCCTGTAACGGCTCCACTTGGGTTTGAATCGCACTCTGGTTCTGGCGATCATACATCACCGCCACCATCTTGAGCTGATCCCGCAATTGCTTCAAATAGGCCATTTGCACATCAATGGGGACATTGAGCGACGTAAAGGCAAAATTGGTGCCGCTACCTGTGGTGTAGTCTGGGGCCTGCCCCAGCAACACCGGATCTTTTGAGCAAACCGAAATCACTGGAATACTTTGGTCATGGAAGGTGTCGTGGGCCAACGCCGTTGCCTCTGATCCCACCGAGAAAATGGCATCCACTTGCTGCTGTCGGGCCACGGCTAAAGCAGCTTCCCCAGCCATCCTATCTTGCTCAAAGTTGATCGCCTGAAACCGGGCGGGAATTCGCTTTTGCTGAAAGACCGTCAGAATCGTACTGACGGCAGTGTCATAAGCCGACGATTTCCGGGGAAACAACAAAAAGATTTGCCACGGAGTTTCCGTCGAAGGCCGCCGCTGAATTAGGGTGAACTGTAGCGGGTCTTCCGGATCAAATAGGAGTCGCCAGTCGGCCAAGATCCCATCAGTTGGTTTGAACCAAGCAAGCTGGTCGATGTCTTGTAGCTGTTCGGAGGCTTGGGGATCAGCCTCCGAGTTAGGGGCAGTTGAGGTTGGCCAACCTTCCTGTGTTGGGGACTGGGGCTGTTGTTGATTTTGCATGCCAGCAGGAGGCATAAAAGTACCCGAATCTGAAGCCCACCCGCGCCGGACCATCGCAGCGCCTGTTAAACCACCCAGCAAAGTTAGCAAGAGTCTACGATTTAGTGACATAGAGGTCTTCCGCTTACAACGAGAATATGGCCTAATCCACTCAAGACTGCGGCAACGATGATGAGAAGGAAGAGAGGTTGGGGCAAGAGGGACTTTGACCGATGCTGGGCGTAAAGCAAAACCCAAGTCTAGTACCAGAATCCCACGTACAACATCTTATCATTGCCGCAATATCTGATGTTTGATCTAGATGCCGTTGCCTCTGATAGTCGCGGTTATTTTCTGGGTACGTTTGAAGATAAGACTGCATCCCGTTAGCATTGAGACAGCTTGAATAGGTGCGATAAAAATAATTTCAACAGCTCTGAATTTATTTTTGCGTACTATTTTATCAATCATCTGCTCACAAATCATCCTGAAAAATCTAATCTATACAAGTTTTGGCCATGTCATTTTCATTTAAATATTCTTCCCGTTCAAAAATTGGTGTGGTGGGGATGGCGATCGCCTTCACCCTAACAGGTTTGATCACTCCCAGCCATGCCCTAGAATTTCCCAATACAGGTGGTCGGGGTGGACCATCATCCACAGCAGGTGGCGGAGTCCGAGGAGAATGTGGAGCAAATATAAATAGTGAAGTTCTCACAGCGCTGATGCCTACCAACGACCAGGGTGAGTATGAGCACACCTTTGTTGATGACACAGTCACCCTAGTTTTCCATATATCAGCAGAACTATCTGAAAAAATGGGTGAAATCTACGCTGAAGACATGGACACGGGTGAAGTGATTGTTGAACAGGAGATCGCTCTCAACCAGACTCCAGGATCAGTCTCGGTTACTTTTCCCGCTACCCTAGCAGACGGCACTCCCCTGACCCCCAACCGATCCTACGGCTGGGCTTTCTCAATCATCTGTGATCCGATAGATCGGGGGGTGGATATCTACACCACAGGTCTTTTCACTCAAGTTAGCAACACTGCTTCCCAACCTACAAACGTTGAGAGCACTGAGGTCACCAATGTTGACAATACAATTCCCGAACCGACCAGTGTTGAGAGCACCGAGGCCGCCAGTGTTGGCAATACACCATCCCAACCGACCAGTGTTGAGAGCACTGAAGTTGCCAGTGTTTCCATCGCCACCGCTCGTGCCTATGCTCAAGAGCAAATCTGGCAAGAGTCTTACCAGATTTTAGATACCATCAAATGCACACACCGCAGCGAGTGGGATGAATTCCTCACCTCAGTGGGAGTAGACGGTGGCATCATCGCAACGACCCTCTCTCAATGTTCCCAATAGGGGGATTCCATGGCACGTCCCAAGTCCCTACATCAAACCCTCTGGCACTGGCGTGGGGTGGCGATCGCCA
>JBFRWC010000342.1:0-7959 GCA_051439365.1 Leptolyngbyaceae cyanobacterium | reverse complement strand
TATAGGCGTTGGGAAATTCGTTTGATAAAGTCTAAATCTTCGTAGACGGTGACTCCAAACCGTTCATTCAAACAGGCGGCAACTTGTTGATAATCTTCATTGTAGGGAATGAGGACAACGGGAATTTCAGGATCGTGCAATCGCAGACTATTGAGGAAGGCGATCGCATGGTCCATCACCTTATCATTGGCAGTAATATAAATTCCACGGGTCATGATTTGAACTCCTTATTGTCAATTTTAGATTCTAGATTTTAGATTTTGGATGTAGCTCAACCTACAGGACGGAAATTTAGGAGATTTTAGCGAATCCTAGTTTGCGGAATAATTTTGTGCGAAAGGTGGGTGGGGGATTGTAGGGTTTGGCTTTACCTGTGAAGGTAGGTCGCTGATCGGGTGCATGGAGATAGCGGTAATGTAAGAACAACTCGCGATAGGGAATATCTAAGTTTTCTCCGGCACAAAGGCGGGCAAAAACTTTTGAGGAAATGCCAATATAGTGCAAGTAAGTCAAAGGAGTACCGCGATCGCACAGGGTATGGCCATTGGGCTCAAAGTGGGGTGAGGTGACACAACACCCTGTTACCTGCTCTGGGGGCAGTTCATGGGCGAGGTTGTACACCGGAGTTTTCGATCGCATTACCATATAGTTCAAGATCGTCTGATCAGGAGCCATATGGTAGAGCATATCGATTTCACCAGCGGCTAAGGATTGGAGGAAGCGATCGCAATCCTCCGCATCAAATATTCCTGAGTGGGAAGCATACATACCTGAACAAAAGATGTTTTGCTCAATTGATTCTGGACTAAAATGTTTTCCTAATTCAGGGCTGTTCACATCAAACACATGGGTTGGATCTCTGTGTTGAAAATCGTATACGACCCACGGATGCTGGTGAAGCTGTTCAAACAAATTGTCTAGGGAACTGAGAACTAATGTGTCCGCATCGAGATAAACAAAGTGTTCAAATGGACCATCTAACCCCGGAAAGCGGCGATGACACCCAAAGCGGTGCAGCTTAAAGCCGTTCTCTGTTTGCCAGTCTCTTTGAGCTTTGGGATGCATATGCCAAATTTGGGCACTGTAATCATCCCAACGAGCGATCGCCTCTTGATCATCAAAAATATCGACATTGGGCCGTTGGGAAATTTCTGCTCGAATCCGATCCATTTGATCATCATAAGGACAAATCAAAATGGGAATTTGAGTACTAACATTAGCCGCAATACTGTTGAGTAATGCAACAACTTGGTCAAAAACAACATCGTTACCAAGAATGTATATACCTCTGGTGGGTTGGGTGGGTTGGGTCATGGTTTTTGGGGTTTGGGAGTTTGGGAGTTGGGGAGTTGGGAAGTTGGGGAGTTGGGGTTAACTGAAATGGGTGACGTAATCGGAGAGCCAGTTGAGTAGGTTGAGTTTATGAAGGATGATTTGACGGGCTTCGGCGATCGCCTCTTTTGCCTCGTGCCAAGCATCTGGGGTGGCCGTCACCTCTTGAATAAATTTCACTCCTTTTTCGTCCATACTGGGTAATCGGAGAAAGCTGCCGGGGGGGAGTAATTTATCGGCGGCTGACCCGCCGTAGTAAATTGGCAGACACCAGGACAAAAGCGAATCCCATAGTTTTTCGCTCACGTACCAGTCATTATCTGCGTAGTTTTCGACTGCTAAGTTGTAATAGTACGGGGCGGTAGCATGGAGTTTGTTTTCCAATTGACCGCCATTGCGGCACCAGTCGGGTAAATTTCGTCCGTAAAAATCGATGTCTGAACCACTTTCTTGCAGAAGTCGCAGGAAGCCCAAGCGCTTGCGATGATTTTCGGTACGACTAATCCCAGAGGTGATCCAGCTACAGGGCTTAGTCTTAGGCTGGGGCGGCATTTCATTTAAGTCCCGAAAGCTGGTGCCAACGTACCAGATGGCAGGCATGTAGTCAGGGGTGGGCGCATAATCATCGGGACCAGAGACATAACCACAGCAGTCTTGTGCCTGTTGATAAAATTTCTGATGTCGCTGGACGACTTCATCTAAGGGGGGTTCCCGCCAGAGGAAAAGCCGCCGCTCTGGGGGAACGCCTCGCATTTTTGTGGGAAAGTCGGCGACTTCTTGGGCATAGCGGGCGGTTTCACGCTGACGATTCCAGGGCCAGCGTTGCGGTTGGGGAGGCTTGGGAAAACGGTGGAAATTGTAGAACAGTAAAAAATCGGGCTGGGGCGATCGCGCCATCATCTGGATATTGCCCCATTGTCCAGAAGGATAGGGAGATTGAGACCATAACCAGTCAGTGTTGGGGGGATTGAGTCCAACATATGAACTGATCATGCCAACGGTTTTGTAGGTGGAATTTGGCATTGTCCTGGGTGGGATTTTACGGGGAGAACGAACTCAACAAGCGGTTCATGCCTAGAGTACCCAAAATCCTACCGAGACTCCCACGTTCTCACTTAAAGCCTCAATGCTTCCAAAAATCCGGGACTAGACGATAAAAATGATGGGAGCGATCGCCACCGTTTTGGAGGCATGGCGATACTCACTGTAATCCGCCAAATCATCAATCCCAATTGAAGTTAGGACAATCTCTGTTAACAACCAGACAGTAGATTGGATTATGAGTTGTTTCCAACGGACCTGCATCGCTCAACCTCCAGATGGGGGAATGGTTTGATTGCATCTATGTTCAACCTTCCCCATCAACCACAACTTAACTGACTCCCAATCCTGAAGTTTGGCAGACCTTTATCAAAGCCTTACAGGGATCTCATAATAGAGGACACCAGCTAACCCATTGGGTCAGGAGCCTATTGGATCAGAAGACTATCGTGATTGAAGTTGAATAACGCAGTGAATAACATGGCTAGATCACGCGATCGCTCCCCCCATCAATCGGCACCTGCGCTCCCGTTGTCTTGGCAAATACCTTACTGGCCATCGTACACACCAGTTGGGCCACTTCCTGGGAACTCACCGGTTGCTTGAGCAAATTGCGGGACTTGTATTCATCCACGGTGATGCCGTAGCGTTCGGCGCGGCTGGCTAAAACTTCGTCAGTCCAAATACCTGTATCGTAAACGCAGTCGGGATGAAGGATGTTGACCCGAATGTCGGGAGCTAATTCTAGGGCGGCAATCCGGGCGAGTTGGGTCAATCCCGCTTTAGCGACCGAGTAGGCAGCGGCTCCCGGTCCCGGTGCCAAGACATTACGGGAGGCGATAAACAGAATCGTTGGATCAAAGCCGTGGCGTAAGAAGGGGATGGCGTGGCGCATCAGTGCCCGTTGACTCATCAGATTGATAGCCAGACTCTTTTCCCAGATTGCGGCATCCAGACTATCCAGGGTTTGGCCAAGGGGGAAAATCCCAGCGTTACTCACCAAAATATCCAAACCGCCAAAGTGCTGAATGGTGGTGGCGATCGCTCCTTTCACGGCATCCTCATCGGTCACATCTCCCTGAATTCCCACCAATCCTTTCTGGTTGAGAATTTCACTGACCTCAGGGTTCAGGTCAAAGCCCACCACAGCCGCTCCCTGTTGATGTAAGCTCTCTGCACAAGCTTTACCGATCCCACTGGCGGCTCCCGTCACTAGGGCAATTTTGCCTTCAAACTCTGAGGTCGTCTTTTTCTTCGCTAACTTGGCCTGTTCGAGTTCCCAATATTCCATCTCAAACAGACTTGGCTCGTCCAAGGCTTGCCAGCCCCCCAACGCTTCCCCCATTTGGATGGCACGGCGGGTATGCTCGATGATATCGGTGATGATGGTACTGGCTTTGACGGTGCGGTCAAAGGCGATGGTGCCGAATCCCGGCCACACAGCCCAACGGGGAGCCGGATCAAGCTGGGTCAGTTGGCCATCGGTATTACGCCCAACATTACGCTCAAAATACTGACGGTAGTTGTCGGCAAAGGTGGTGACGGCAGCTTCAGGATCGCCATCAATTACCACAGGGATGGCTTTGGTACGGATGACATGATCGGGGGTGATGGGTCCACGGGTGGCGATCGCGCTCACGTTGCCTAAATTAGCGAACCCGATGGCTTCCGGTCGCTGATCCAATTTGGCCAGCATCGCCGCCCCTCTCACCTGAGACACCTGCTGCCGAATTTTCGCCAAGGTCAACCAGTCCACTTGCGGTTCCGATTCGGCAAAGGTAATGGCATTTTGTGCTTGTAAATACTCCTCCGCCTGGGCGACCAATCCAATCATATTCTCGTAAGCGGTTCGGGCATCATCGGCAAAGCTAAAAATGCCGTGGTTCATTAGCACCATGCCCTTGTACTGACTCCAATCAATTCCCTGGGTCAGTTCACGAATTTTTCGCGCCAGAATAAATCCCGGCATCACGTAGGGAATTAGCAGCACCGAATCCCCATACACCTCGCGGATTCTGGCTTCTCCAGTGGGATTGTTAGTTAACGTCACCACTGCATCCGCATGGGTATGATCGACAAATTTGTAGGGAATAATCGCATGGAGAATCGCTTCCACGGAGGGATTGGGGGCATTGGGATTGAGCATGGCTGCCCGTTGTTGTGTCACCATTTCCGAGTCGGTCAACTGCTCCAGTTCGGCCAATCGCTGCAATACGTTTAAGCGCACTGGAGCGAATCCCGGAGCCTCGATAGTCGCCAAATCCCAACCGCTGCCTTTGACATACAACACGGCTTCCTCATCGCCAAAGAAGTTTTTCACTGTTGCTTTCACCGAAGTGTTGCCGCCACCATGCAGTACTAAATCGGGTTCTTGGCCCAAGAGCCGAGAGGTATAGACCCGCAGTTTGAGCAGATCTCCATTCAAGGTTTGGGCGACGGATTCATCCCAGCGACTTTTCATAGGATTATGGTTAGCGTGTGATTTGTGAGTGGCAGACAGACTCGTTATACCATTCATTGTCATCCCACTCCAGTGAGAACAAGACCCATCTTACGAGGCTTCACGCTCGGTAGCCTTATGAGTGATGTGATGAGTGATGTGATGTTGAGCTGCCCAATCCGCGAGATCACGAAAGGCGCGATCGCGATATTTACCATACCGTTCCCGCTTGTTCCGTACCCGCTGGGACAACTCAGGAATAATGCCAAAGTTGGGGGGCATGGGCTGGAAGTGCTTGGGTTCGGCACTGCTAATAAAGTGGGTGAGGGCACCGATCATGGTGGTGGCGGGGAGAGCGATCGCGTCCTGACCTAGAGCAATCCGGGCCGCATTGGTCCCCGCCACCCAGCCACCAGCCGCTGCTGCGGTGTAGCCTTCTGTTCCCACCAATTGCCCCGCCGCTAACAGATGCGATCGCTGTTTGAACTGCATCGTTGGGTGCAAGAGTTCCGGCGAGTTGATGAACGTATTGCGGTGCATGACTCCCATGCGGACAAATTCTGCGTTTTCCAGTGCCGGAATCAGGCGAAAGATTCGCTTTTGTTCACCCCAGCGCAAATTGGTTTGAAACCCTACCATATTCCATAGCTGCCCTTGCTTATCTTCCTGGCGCAATTGCACCACGGCATAGGGACGGTACTTCTGGTTTTCCGGTGCTTTGAAATCGCCTTTGCGAGCATCAAACAAACCCACAGGCTTGAGGGGACCATAGCGCATGGTGTCTTCGCCCCGTTGAGCGAGTTCTTCAATGGGTAGACAGCCCTCAAAAAATTTGGCTGTTTCCCGCTCAAAGTCCTTCAGTGCAGCCTGTTCCGCCTGACACAGTTGGTCACGAAAGTGAAGATACTGCTCTTTGTCCATTGGGCAATTCAGATAGGCGGCCTCCCCTTTATCGTAGCGAGAGGCCAGGAATGCCACCTCTCGATCAATGGATTCCCCCACAATAATGGGGCTAGCCGCATCAAAAAAGCTCATGTAGTTTTGCCCAGTAAACCGTTGCAGGTCATCGGCGAGGGCATCACTCGTTAGTGGTCCCGTGGTGAGAACCACAATTCCTTCTGACGGCATCGCCTTTACCTCATCCCGTCGCAGTTCAATCAGGGGATGGCTAGCTAAGGCTTCAGTCAAGTCGCGACTAAACACCCCCCGATCCACGGCCAGAGCACCCCCAGCCGGGACTTGGTGTTCGTCCGCCTTGCCGATGATGATCGATCCCAACTGACGCAGCTCGGCGTGGAGCAGTCCAGCAGCGCGATCGCTCGACTGTGCCCCAAACGAGTTGCTGCAAACCAGTTCCGCTAAATACTCGCTGTGGTGAGCGGGGCTGAGCTGGGTCGGTCGCATTTCGTGCAAAATCACGGGCACTCCCGCTTGGGCAATCTGCCAAGCGGCCTCGGTTCCCGCTAATCCGCCCCCAATTACTTGCACTGGATTCATCACTGCCATTTTTCTTTCCCTTCAATCTCTTGCCATCTTCGTTTGTGCTAAAACTCCTGTCAACCGCCCGATAGGGTCGCCCAAATGCTGATGAGGACCATTGCTGCCAGGATAATCCAGGCCAAATGGCGGCTAACCCAGGTTTTGATCTGCTGTATGACGGGAGTAGGACGGGAGGAGGGGCGATCGCTCTCTTCTACGGGTTGTCGCAGGTCCACGTATAGGATGCAATCTTTGGCGGTGGGGCGCTGGGGATAATTACAGCTGTCGTCTTGGTGATACAAACAGGTGTCACACAGGACCGCTCCAGCAGCGGCTTGGTGGAGAGGAATCCCCGTGTGTCCCAAGGCTTTCAAAGGGTTGCCACAATGGGGACAGGCGATCGCCTCCGCCGTAACATAGTGTTGACAGCGGGGACAGGTGCGAGTGGACGTGGTCATAGGCTACCTATTCAAATCAATCCGATGGCGCAATCAGTGCATCATAGTCTGGACGCAATATTGACATAATAACCAGGGAGACCCGCTGTTGCCCCTGTTCCCGAAACAATCGATGGCGTGAGTCTAACTGAATGCAATCTCGTAAAGTGCCTTCCACCACAAAGCCTTCTGATTGGTACAGTGCTTGTGCCCGTGGATTGTGGGATTTGACATCCAGCCAGAGACGATAAACACCATAGGTCTCAAATGCGAGGTGTTTCACCTGTTGGAGTGTCTGCCGACCATAGCCTCGCCCTTTCTCTGTGATCACTAGGCGCTTAAGATCGATACTGCGGTGAGGACTATCCACATCTTTCAAAATCACATAACCGACGGGTTGTCCATCAACAATGCGCTCAACTAGTAAGTGGGCAATATTGGCGTTCTGCATGGCTGCTGTGTGTTCATGGCGGGACCACTGACCGATGTAGCCACTATCCTGTTCTGCTTGTTCTGCGGCCAGGACAAATTCGAGATCGGCTAATGTGGTGGGTCGCAAGTGGATGCTCATGGATTCTTCGATGAATAACTGTAGGTAGGGGGCGATCGCCGCTCTCACAATAGACTCTTCAGATTGGGTCAGTTTCTCAGATTAGTGACATTTTAGTAACGTTTGTTAGCACAACATGTCAGCTACACTTTAGAGGATAAATCTCCAATCTAAATGGGCAGAATAAGGTTACTGATTTTAGGGCAGCATGATGATTCCTCTTACAGTTACCTTCGATCTCCCGGCAAGAATTCTGACTGGACTCGCTAAAGGTACCCTTGTCCGCAATGGCGGCGTGATTCAAGATACATCTGGCCGAGTCGTGATGTGGCTGCGAGAAATGGGATCTGCTGCCACGGCAACCGGGATCAGTCCCAGAGTGCCCATCATTGACCCGATAACAGGCATCCTCAATCTTGCCCTGCAAGGAGCCAATATGCATGTTTCTATGCGGGGATTCGCTGCTGTCACTCAGCAACTCACTCAAGTGCAAAACATGGTCAATATTGCCACGGCTGGCAGTATCTTAAGTCTGGGTGTATCTGCCATTGGTTTTACTGTGATTTCTAAGAAATTGGGTGAGTTAGAGAAAAGGCTCTCAATCATGCAGCAAAACTTAGAAAAGATAAATAGAAAAATAGATTTGAGCTTCTATGCCAATTTTCGGGCAGCTTTAGACC
>JBFRWC010000341.1:0-3983 GCA_051439365.1 Leptolyngbyaceae cyanobacterium | reverse complement strand
GTTGTTGATGTTGCAATACGGACATGACTGCAACACAGCAAATGATGGTAGGTACTAGCGGTAGCCACAGTCCTGCTTGGATCAATAATAGGCAGAGGATAAATAAAGCGGACAATAGTATGCCTGCGGTTACAATCAATTGAAAACGGCGATGAAAATACACCGCCAATACTCCGGAAAATCCCGACCATAGCAAGATCCAGAGACCATCCCCCCACTGGGGCCACACCCAAAGTAGGGGACGGTCATCCAGTACTGCACTGAGGAATTGGCTGACCATGTGGGCATGGAGTTCGACTCCAGCCATCTCACCATAGGGAGTGAGGTGGAAATCATGAAAACTCTAGTCCGTAGTGCCAATCAGGATAATGCGATTGCGCACCAAGTCCTCCAATTCATCCGCCTTGACCGCACCGCCGAGGATAGCTTCTAGGGAAAGGGAATTGAAAGAGTTTGATGCTCGATAGTTGAGCAGCGTGGTATATCCGCCCATATCCACACGGTGATAGGGTCCGTGGTGGGACAAGAGTCGGGGAAATCGGGTATTACCCATGATCAGATTGCCCTGAAGGTCTCGATCATCACTAATGCCGTGAATCTGGTAAAAATACCATCGGGCTAGCTGGTAACTCAAGGACAATTCGGTTTTGCAGCCTTGGGTGGCAGACATCGTAATCAAATGTCGGCGGATATGGTGGTCTGGATCGGCTACCACATTATTAAATCCCACTTGTTCTATTGGAATATCGGGAGGGGGTGGAATTGCAGGGTCAGGGCGCGATCGCGCCTTACTAGTACAGATAAAAATGGTGTTGGCATAGATTTCATTGATTGTAAGATCAGAAGAGGGTTGGGTCGTTTCAACGGTTGCCAAAGACGAATCTGGGATAACGGGATCTTCTCGAAAAATATCCACCCCGATCACCGCAGGGTTGTGTGGCTGAATTTGCTGAAGCAAATCATGTAGAGCCTCATTAGATAGGGAGCCATCGCGATTGTATCCCTGGTTGTCCTGATATTTCAGATCCGATTCTGTGATAGTGATGAGCAATAAACGCGGATCAATAGGTTCCGGTGGTCTCAATTGCATGAGCTGGTTATAGGTCCAAAATTCTAGCGGTTGCAAAAAGCCGAGAAACCGAATTCCCATCACAACACTAGTGAGGATAAAACTGACAGCGCTGAGGCGAGTGAGCTTTTCTGTGCGGGAAAATGTTTTGGTTTTGGATACTGGGGATCTTGGGGTAAATGCTGTCGGTAATTGGAGCGATCGCCACGTTGGTGGCTCCTTTGCCGGATTCTGATAAATCATCGGCAACCAACTAGCACAGGGAAACTCTTGCTCCAGGGATGCTAACCGCTCCCGCGCCTGCCGTTCTGCCTGATACAGCGATGTCCCCTGGGAAAAAGCATCCAAGAAGTATTTCAGAAAGGTATGGGCCACATGGTCAGCAATAGCCTGCCGCATCACAATCATCTGAGGTAACTGCAACTCTGCCAGGGCATAGGCCAATCCTACTCCGCTACAGGAATTAAAGATGGCAAGCTGGAGACCATTGGTGATCGCCTTTTTCAGCCCGTACTTCAAATCCTCAATGGTCAGCGCTGTAGTGGGATTGAGTTGGAGAATGCCTTCGCCTTCCGCCAAGGTATCTGAATGTCCCGCAAAGAAGAGAATATCCCAAGAGCGAGTGTAAAGTTGGTCATGGAGTTGCGGTAACGAGGGTTCCACCAGTAACTCTACATTGGCCCGTGGGAGTTGATCGAGCAATTGGCGATCGGTATCGATGTCGATGTTGGAGCGATCGCCCAATACCGCTAAAATCGAAACCCGTGAGGTTTTAGCCGTAGGCACTGTTTCATCCAACACCTGCTGAAACCGACGTGCCCCCATAGCAATTTCCGCATTGGGATAATCCTCCACAAACGACCACAGATGCCAAGGTAGGGCATGAATGTAAGGACTGCTGCTGCGAATCAATACCCGAATCACATCGTCCACCGCCAGCACCCGGCAAAGATGCCGTTCCAAGTTAAGGAAAGAGGGCGATCGCAACCACTGTTGAAAGGAGCGGGCAAGCTGTTGAGCCGATTCCCGACAGTTGTCCAGGGAATGAAGTGTGCCGTCATACTGGATCTTGTAGGGTTTGAGACCACGATGATTTCCCACGGGGCGAGGTTGGAGCCATTCGCCGTAGCGCTGTTGCCATTGTTCCAAGTACTGGGCTAGTTCTGGATTAGCAGGCAGCACCCCATCTTCCGACAGCAGCGGATACTGACCGTCCTGGGTAATGTCAAGAGACACCTGAAACCCTTGTTGTTCTAAATCGCCTATTAGTTTGAGTTCGACCACATGGTTCATGGGTTTGCCCCCCGGCCTACACCAAGAATGACTCAGTGATGACTGTACCATCTAACTCAATGTGGAGTTGAAAGCAGTCGCCCCTCTCCGCATGAAAGCCTAGCTCAATCATGCGATTTTCGTTACGGGCCTGAGCCTGCATTACTCCATCCCCCATCGCATCTACGATGATCATTTCTAAACCTGGTGGTAAAAACTCATCAGCTTCCGCCACCGGACAAATCGTTAACTCAATGGCTAAATCTTGGCCGGGACGGACAATAATTTCCGTAATGAGGGTGACACTTTGGACCCCTTGGGTGGTGTTCAACGTCAGCACCTTACCATAGACACAGCTTGAACCCTTAGCCTGAGTTCTTGCCGTTCGTGGTTGCAGTTGGGGCTGTGGTCCCAGTAAGTTTTCTACCGTTGTCCAGCTAGACTCAACGATCTGCTCGAACCACTGGGAAAGATGGGTAAGTGGTGGAGTAGCATTAGCAAGCTGATGGAGATATTCCGGCAATTCAAAGAGCGATCGCAATTCAGCCAGTGGCAGTTCTTCACCCGTGAGGCGGTTAGTAAATCCGAGCAGATGAAGTACTGGCTCAGAATCGACGGTTTCCTCCAGTTGAACCACGATGTAGCCCACTCGCTCCTCTTGCACGTCCGTGGGAACCAGACAGTGGGCCTCAGGCTGGCTCGCTTCTGACGCACTAATAATGCAGCACTCAAATCGACCCACTCCGCCCAGGTTGACATCCGCCACATTAGTGGTCAGTCGCAGGAACGGATTCCAGCAATCACACTGGCTGATATCAGATGGAATACCCAACAACTGACAATAGTGATGGACTGACAAGGCCGCCAATAAATTGCGGTAAATTTGCTGACCCTGTGTTGCATTGGGGCACTGCTGGGCTAATTGCTGGGCCAACTGAACAGATTCTGATGGCACTGCAACTGGAATGGCCGGACGTTGTAATTGTTGTTCTGAGAGAGGATTGGGATGGGTCATGACAATAGTGCTCACTGGCGTCTAAAAAGGTGTGTGTTGGCGTTTATGAATCAAGGTAGCCTTTGTCTTTGCCAAAGGCGCGGAGAAGAGGAAGACAGCGACGGTTATAGAATTTGGGCAAGTCGGTGGCTTCGGCAGGGATACGGTTGAATTGGTAGGCACTTTGTTTCCAGGGAGTTTTGTGGGGAACTCGCAGTAGAAATAGCGCTTGGGCATTAATTTCAGACCGTTGCCGGAAACAAGTGGTAGTTAGAATATCGTCGGGGTCAGTGCGAACCCAGTCCACCGTTTGCTCCCACATTTGCAGCAGAGGGCTGACATCAGGACGCGATGGGAGAGTGTCTACCGGATGTTGGGTATTTCCTTCATCCTCAGTAAACGTAGACAAGTGCCGGGTTTGGTCTCGTTGGGTGCGATCGCGATATCGGCGTAAAAATCGCCGCAAGTTGGCATCCAACCAGGTAATCACCCCGGCAATCTCTGGGTCATACTCTTCCAACTGCTGAAAGCAATGAACCCACATATCCTGAAGTGCATCATTGTAATAGGGTACCGCTTCCCGCCAGAGCCGACGAGAGGTGGTGACATGGTAGTGCAACTCCTGCAACAATCGCTGACGCTGGGGAC
>JBFRWC010000340.1:0-4594 GCA_051439365.1 Leptolyngbyaceae cyanobacterium | reverse complement strand
CATGCAACGACCAACTATAATTATAGGTATGAAACTACGCTATAACTACAGAATCTATCCTACAGTCCAACAGCAAGAACGGTTGGCTCAAACATTTGGGTGCAGCCGTGTGGTGTGGAACGATGCTTTAGCCTGGATTAAAGGGTTAGAGCAGGGGGAGAAATGGCCCAGCAATGCGGACTTGCAGAAGTCGGTCATTACTCACGCTAAACAGGCCGAGCAACGGTCTTGGCTGAGTGAGGTGTCAGTGGTTCCCTTGCAGCAATCGGTCCAAGATTTAGGATCTGCCTTGTCTGAGTTTTTCAAGTCGCTGAAGGGAGACCGTCAAGGTGCGAGGCTGGGGTTTCCCCGATTTAAGAAACGTCATGATAACCAGTCGGCTCGGTTTACAAAACGGGGTTTTGCGATTCATGGGGACAAACTGTACCTAGCCAAGATCGGGGATCTAAAAGTGGTGTGGTCCCGACCGCTGCCCAGTGAACCTAGCTCGGTGACAGTGTTGAAGAACAAGGTGGGTCAATATCATGTCAGCTTCGTGGTGGAGGTTGATATTCCCTATCTGCCTCCAGACTATGAAGCTATTGGGGTGGATCTGGGCATCAAGACGTTTGCGACCACTTCTCAAGGTGAGTTCATTCAGTCTCCGAACTATGACCGACTCGACCGCAAGATGAGACGGTTTCAGAAACGCTTAGCCCGTCAAGTGAAGGGGTCAAACCGCTGGCAACGGACTAAGCACCGAATTGCTAAGTTGCATCTAAAAATAGCCAATCTCCGCAACGATTTCCTGCATAAGCTGTCTACACGTCTGGTGAAGGAAAACCAACTCATCAGCCTAGAAGACCTGAATGTGAAGGGAATGGTGAAAAATCGGAAACTGGCACGGGCCATCAGTCTGCAAGGGTGGGGCATTTTCAGAGCCATGTGTGCTGCAAAGTGTGCCATGTATGGCCGTGAGTTCCAAGTGATTAGTCGATGGGAACCGACTAGTCAGGTGTGTTCGAGTTGTGGTTATCGCTGGGGCAAACTGGACCTTTCGGTGAGGGAGGTGGTTTGCCTCAACTGTGGAACCAAACACGACCGGGACGAGAATGCAGCCCTCAATATCATGCGGTCTGGGGTGGAGCAATCCCAAGACCCTAAAAATGGACATGGAGTGAGTGTAAGACCTGGTTCTCAGGCCGTTTGCGATGAAGTGTCAACCCGTCCAGTAGCGATCCAGCTAAGCCTGGGTCTCTAGCTGGTGAATCTCCGCGCCTTTAGGCCGGGGAGGATGTCAACGTCTTACTGCAATAAGGAAGATTAGGGCTATTTGAATGAGTCATCCCCAAGGCCAATCCGGCCAGCGATCGCTAAAAGCCATTCGGGGCACGTTTCTCGACTTTGTGAACGATCCGTTTTACGGGTCGGAAGAGGACAGCGTTCGTTACCTACCTGATGGGCTTCTGGTCCTGGAGGGTGGGAAAGTCAAAGCCTTTGGTGCCTATGAGGATTTACAGGCTGACTATGGAACCATTCCCACAACGGTTTATGTCGATCGGTTGATTATGCCGGGGTTGATTGACACACACATCCATTATCCTCAAACGGAAATGATTGCGGCCTATGGTGAGCAGCTTTTGGAGTGGTTGAACCAGTATACTTTTCCCACGGAGAGTAAATTTCAGGATAAGGACTACGCGAGGCAAGTAGCCGATACCTTTCTAGACCAGCTTCTCCGTAACGGTACGACCACGGCCTTGGTGTTGGCGACTGTGTTTCCCCAGTCTGTCGATGCCTTTTTTGAAGCGGCAGCGGCTCGTAATCTTTGTATGATTGCCGGGAAGGTGATGATGGATCGCAATGCGCCAGATGGGTTGTGTGATACGGCGGAATCGTCTTACCTGGACACTAAGGCATTGATTCACCAGTGGCATCATAACGGTCGGTTGCGGTACGCGGTCACCCCCCGATTTGCGATTACCTCTACGGATGAACAGCTCCAGAAAGCAGGAGCGCTGCTGCAGGAATTTCCGGATGTATATCTGCATACCCACCTTTCCGAAAATATTAAAGAGATCGAGTGGGTCAAAGAACTCTTTCCCAACAGTGATGGTTATCTGGATGCCTATGATCAGGCAGGGCTGGTGCGGGAGCGTTCGATATTTGCCCACGGCATTCACTTGAGCGATCGCGAGTTTCAGCGGTTGTCCGAAGCCAAATGCGCGATCGCCTTTTGTCCTACCTCGAATCTGTTCCTGGGCAGTGGTTTGTTCAAAATTGAGCAGGCAACATCCATCGCGCATCCGGTGAAGGTCGGACTGGGCACAGATGTTGGCGCAGGCACCAGCTTCTCTCTTTTACAAACCGCCAACGAAGCCTATAAGGTAGCACAGCTACGGCAGCAAAAGCTCTCCCCGTTTCAAGCCCTATTTTTAGCCACCTTGGGCGGCGCTAGAGCGCTGTGCCTTGATGACACCCTCGGCAACTTTGATGTGGGAAAAGACGCGGATTTCGTCGTGCTTGACCTGCGATCGACTCCCCTAATGGCCTTTCGTAACAGCAAAGACACTCCCACGTCATTAAGAGAACTGGCTGACCGTGTATTTTCACTCATGATGATAGGAGACGACCGGGCCGTCGTATCCGTTCACATCATGGGGGAAGTCGCTTACTCTGCCCCTTGAGAGAACTTGCAATGCACTGTTCAGCAGAAAGCAGGATGGTCAGAGTCGTGTTTCAACAACAACAGCACCGCTAGATCGAGTCGAGTGATTTCCTAGAACTCGTGTTTTACCACTTGCTAAAGCGACTGACAAAACTGCCTAAAATCTTGTCCCTGCCTTGGGTCAGGTCTCCTGACCCCTACATTGTCCCAATCCCTTGTAGGGGAGCGGTTTCCGCGCCCAAGCCCCAATTTTTGTTAGTCAACCAGGGTAGCCTTGGGTCAGGAGACCTGACCCCTACATTGTCCCAATCCCTTGTAGGGGAGCGGTTTCCGCGCCCAAGCCCCAATTTTTGTCAGTCAACCAGGGTAGCAACATTCCCCTTCTTCAATACCTTTTTGTGCTACGGATAGCTAATCAACTGCAAGACCTGCCAGTCTAATAGATGCGAGTAAACTATTGATCACCTCGTCAGTGTCGTCACTAGAGTCTTGCAGCGACATAGCCACGTCAAATGCATCGTACCATCCTCCAAGTTCCACTAAGGTACTAACTGACGCGCTAGAGAATGGAGTGGATGCTAGTTGCTCAGTTTGGGCCGTATTGAGTGCGATCCGTTGGATAAATCCGTCAACAAACAAGTTATCTATTTCTATTGAGTCAGTATTTTGTTCCGCCAAACTGCATGATGCTGTTGATGACGATAGCTGAAACTCTAACAACCAACGATAATCCACACCAACTTGTAATGGTTCCTCATAATTCGGCCAGCGAACGCTAAAAAAGCCGTGTAGTTCTGGCACATCAACCACGACATCAGAAACTAATCTATCTTGTTCATCAAATATGCTAAAAGTAAGATTTTCGATGATAGAAGCAGGTATTCTCTCCAAGAGATAAAACCAGAAAGTTGGATATCCAGTAACCGTTTTACCCATTGGGACTGAATATCTCTTTTCGTTGGGATAAAGGACATCAATGGTTGGCACCACAGCCAACAATTCCAAATTGTTACAATTGCGAGTCCCTGCGGCCCTACGGCCTCCTGGGGCTCCCCGATCGGCGAGTTGGTCTAGATTCTCGTAAACCGTAGGGAAGGGAAAAAACTGCACTGCTTCACTATTCTCTTGAGCATGGATAGCGTTAGAAGGCATATTAGATTGGGCAAAAGTTGGTGAAGCAAACAACAAGCTTAGTGGGATTAGACAAATGGAGCTAGTGACAGCTCTAAAAATGCAACTGTGCGTGCGATTGTAAGCCGCAAACGGTGTCCTATAAGTCCCAGAGCAGTTGATTTTAGTTATAAACATGAAAGTCACAAGGTATCGGGCTTGAAAGTTATCACTTAAGAAAACAGGGGACAACAATGAAAAAGGAGAATACTATCAGTTGTGATAGTCATCTGTGATAGTCATCTGTGATAGTCATCGGGGAACACATAGGAAAAAAGGCTAGAAACAGCAATGTAGCTAGCAATGATAGCGATCGCCCCTGGAACTAAGGGGACCCATCCCCCCAACAGGAAAAAAAAGTAACTGACCATAAGCAGCACCATGAGCATACCAGACACCACCCAGAACTTGTTGATTTTTTGAAGGGCAGTGATGAGTTGGCTGAAAACGGTTACGGACGTACCCACAGTAGACCAGGTTGCAATCCATAGCAGAGTCCCCTGCGACTTCCATGACCATAGCAGAGGACGATCGTCCATTACAGCACTGACCAGCTGGCTGACCATCTGAGCATGAAGGATTAATCCGCGCAACGTTGATTGCTGTGGGGTAATGAAATCATCCTTGGGTTCGGGTGCCGTAATACCAACGAGAACAATGCGATCGCGAATGGCGGTAGGAGGCAAGAACCCGCCTAGAAGTTTCTGTTTCAAACAAGGTTGGCAATATAGGCGGGGGAACCCAGATGAAGGCGGTAATTGAGTAGGAGTTTTTGCC
>JBFRWC010000339.1:0-4202 GCA_051439365.1 Leptolyngbyaceae cyanobacterium | reverse complement strand
TTCTACGAGACGAAGCAATCGATCAAACAGAGTCACCTCAAGAGTATGAGTTTATTCATCAAGCGCATTTATTCATCAAGCGCAATTATTCATCAGGCGCGTCTAATGTCCGGCTTAGACGCAGAATCTCCACTAAGTCGCGGCCTGAAATCACCTCATCATCGTTCCGACGGAAGACCGTTCCAGTTTCACTATTGGTTACTAGATTAGAGACGATCCCATAGATCTCGTCTGGTAAAGCCACATAGCCCACTTCAGGGACGATTGTGGGCGCATTGTCGATGTAGTACTCAACAAAGTCAACCACTTCAGTGCGCTCTAACGCATCCTTACGGACATAGATAAAAATAGGACGGGAAAAGGGGCTATACGTCCCATTATTGACTGTTGCTGGAGTGGGGAGGACCGCACCATCGCCTTCATCAATGGCAACAGCGTTGAGGGTTGCGGAGTTTTCGGCGTAGTAGGCCAGACCAAAGTAACCCAGGGCATTCACATCACTTTGAACCCCGACAACCAAGACGTTGTCGTCTTCACTGGCGGTATAGTCTGAACGGCTGTCGCCATCTCCCAATACTTCTTCTACGAAATAATCAAACGTACCGGAGTCTGTCCCGGGTCCGTAGAGTTCAATCTCGTTTGCAGGCCAAGCAGGATTGAGATCAGCCCAGGTTGTGGCTTCGCCGTCGTGTGCTGAACTCCACAGACGGGCTAATTGGTCAACGGTCATCTCAGTGGCCCAGTTGTTGCGAGGGTTAATCACAATCGTCAAGGCATCGTAAGCAACTGGAATTTCAATATACTCAATGCCTGCCTCGGCACAATCTGCCATCTCTGAAGGCTTAATCGGGCGAGAGGCGTTGGAAATAACCGTTTCCCCAGCGCAAAACTTCTTGAAGCCGCCACCAGTACCGGATAAGCCAACCACAACGTTTGTTCCCGTGGACGCACTAAAGTCTTCAGCCATAGCTTCCGTAATAGGGAAGACAGTGCTGGAGCCATCGATAACAATGTCTGCTAGGGCGACGGGTGCGGTCAATCCAATGGATGCCGCGATCGCACCTGTTGTCAACGCCCAACGATTCAGCAGGGAAGTCATTCCGTTCACTGCCATTTTTTCTACTCCAGAAAAATCACATCACAAAGACACAAACACAGAGAAGCGTAACGGTTAGATATTAATGTCAAGTGATCGCTAGATTTTGATTGAGTTATGCAATAATTATGACCAGGTTAACTTAAATTAAGTCTCAAGCAAAACTTACTGAATCACCAAGGAAACCCGTCCACTGCCCATCTCTCTCAATGTGGTCAGGGTGCTGGTGACATCTCGATAGTTCAGGGAGCGATCGGCTTTGAGGCGAATATAGCCCTCTGGGTTTTCAGCCAAATACTGACGAATGGCAGAGGCCAGACGATCCATTTCGACGGGGATATCCGCCATTAGCAGTTCGCCTTCTTGATTTAAACCAATCACTAAGGGTTCGGTTTCCTGGTCTGCTGGGGCGATGACATCATCGGCGTTGCCGGGAGCAGGAGCTTCTACGCTCAAAATGCTTTGACTGCCCAAATTCATGGAAATAATGATGAAAAAGGTCAGCACTGACATCAAAACGTCCATTAAGGGAACGAGGTTGACTTCTGGGGTTTGGCCTCTGGATGTCGATTGGTGTCTGGGTTTCATGGGGTCTCCTCTGGGGTGGTGAGAGCAGGATCTTCTAAGGCGAGGGAGACGCGATCGCCCCCGACCTGTTTCATTTGCACCAAAAAGGCAATCACGTCGTCATATGGTACGTCTGGGTCAGCCAGCAGAAATACGAGGACCTCATCGTCGCTGGCTAAGTAGCGGGACACGATCCCCTCGACGCTATTGGGTGGCACGGGAGTCTCATCCACCACGTACTGCCCGTTACGGGTCAGCGTCACCATCAGCGGAGGAACAGGCGCTTCAGGAGATTCAGGCGGCGGGGGTACCTCATCGGCTTCAGCCGGGAGTTGGATATGAATGCTTTGGGACTGCCCCAGGGTCATGGTGATAATGACAAAGAATGCTAGCACGCCCAAGAGGACATTGAGCATGGGAATCAGGTTAATGGTGGGAATGGAGGAGTCGGGGCGATCGCGAAAACGCATGATTGATGATTTGACTGAACTTGACTGAACTTGACTGAACTTTATGGCATGGATGAATTGCGAGAGGTTGGAATCGGGGCTGTTTCTCCTTGGGATTCGTACCAGACCTGACGATAAATCAGTTCTAAGTCAGTCCCCACTTCTGAGAAATAGTCCATTTGCTGGGATTGTAGGGTGACAAACAGCCGGAAGACTGTCAGGGCGAGAATTGCTACCACCATCCCTGCTGCTGTGGTAATCAGGGCTTCGCCAATGCCACCTGCCGCTAGGGTTGCGCCTTCTCCGGCACCGCCACCGATGTCTAGGTTATTGAAGGTGACAATCAAGCCTGTGACGGTGCCCAACAGTCCGAGCAATGGGGCGATCGCCACCACCGTTTCCAAAAACTTATCGCCCTTTCGCATTTTGACGAATTCCCGATCCGCTGCCGATTCCAAGGCTAACCGAAAGGTTTCAGGGCTGGGCTGTTTCAATTGTAAGGGCGCTAACAAAAACCGCCCGATCGCCACGTGCTGGGCCTGTTCCGCGATCGTTAGCGCATCCTCTAAGTTGTAATGGGCGGCCTCCAACACATCATGGACAATCCGTCCTTCTTGGCGCAAGAGCCGCAGCCAAAACCAACCCCGCTCCAAGGTTGTTGCCAGGGTCAAAATGGACAACCCTAAAAGGGGAAGCATCACCGGCCCGCCTTTCAGGATCAAATTTAAGACAGGGTAGGTTGTTTCTGGAAACGTTACATCTGGAATCGTTACAGCGAAGGAGAGATGGGACCAGACTTGATCATAGCCTTCTCCCCAGAGAGCCATAAACGGATGAGCGATCAAGATCAGAACAGTGAGAGTGGGATTCACAATGACATTCACGATGACACGATCCGGTTTGACACCATAGAGTTTTATCCCACTAGGATACCGAACTCGTTACGCGGCCTCGTTAAGGCAAGGTTATGGGACATGAAAACAGGTGGGGCCATTAAAATCTGATGAAAACCAATTAAAACAAAAAGCTTAAAAAAAAAAAGTAGCGCTGGGCCATCGGTAACTCGGTGGCAGGTTCACAGGTGAGCAATTCCCCATCGGCTCGGACTTCGTAGGTTTCCGAGTCTACTTCCATTGTTGGTTGATAATCGTTCAGCTTCAGGTCGGCTTTGCCAATATTGCGGGTATTCGCCACGGCGATCGCTCTCGACTGTAGCCCAATTTGCGCTGCGATCCCGGCATCGATCGCGGCTTGGGAGAGGAAGGTGAGGGAGGTGGCAGCGATCGCCCCCCCATAGCTGCCAAACATCGGTCGCATATGAACGGGTTGGGGGGTGGGAATGCTGGCGTTAGCATCCCCCATCTGTGCCCAAGCGATCGCCCCCCCCTAAATGACAATCTCTGGTTTCACACCAAAAAATGCAGGTTTCCACAAACATAAATCGGCTAGTTTGCCTTCTTCCACCGACCCAATTTCATGGGCGAGTCCGTGGGTAATCGCTGGATTAATCGTGTACTTAGCCACATAGCGATTAGCTCGGTGATTGTCATGGCGATCGCAATCCTCAGGCAATGGTCCCCGCTGGGCCTTCATTTTGTGGGCCGTTTGCCAGGTGCGAATAATCACCTCACCGACCCGCCCCATCGCCTGGGAATCGGAGGCAATCATACTAAACGCGCCCAAGTCATGCAAAATATCTTCGGCGGCGATGGTCTCCCGGCGGATACGGGACTCGGCAAAAGCCACATCTTCAGGAATCCCCCGATCCAAATGGTGGCAAACCATCAACATATCTAGGTGTTCTTCCAAGGTATTCAGGGTGTAGGGTCGGGTGGGATTGGTGGACGAAGGCAACACATTGGCCTCACCACAAACTTTAATGATGTCGGGGGCGTGTCCCCCTCCGGCTCCCTCCGTATGATAGGTGTGAATCGCCCGATTTTTAAACGCGGCGATCGTGTTTTCCACAAATCCCGCTTCGTTGAGGGTGTCAGTGTGGATCGCCACCTGAATGTCGTACTCGTCCGCTACCGTTAAACAGGTATCAATGGTAGCGGGAGTCGTCCCCCAATCTTCGTGTAGCTTCAGTC
>JBFRWC010000338.1:0-4553 GCA_051439365.1 Leptolyngbyaceae cyanobacterium | reverse complement strand
GATGTACACCCCAGTCAATCGGTTTTATGAATAGTTAGAAACCGATGAATATGTGGCGAATGCCGATCGCGCTATCCGAGCTTACTTTAAGAGCAACCCATTGATGCTGGGCCTCTACAAACTATTCCCAGACATGTTTGTAGAACAGGTACGCCAAATGTCCTATTACTCCAATCTAGGCTTATTTTGGGAAGTGATGGCTCCAGTATTTTTTGAAATGTCGGACCTCTATGATGAAGGCAAGATGACCACCGTGCCAGAGGCAATGGATTTTCTGGTAAACGGGATTTTTGCGATCGCCGGACGGCCAATTTACCACCACGTTTACGTCGGCGACGAGTGCTACGAAGTCATTCCCAAGTCCAAAGGCTTCACTTGGCTGTATGAAGCAGCCTTGCCTTATGTGGAATCTGTCTTCTATCGTACTGCTCCCTTCCGAGGCACCAAATCCTACAATGCCCAAGCCAAACAAGTACCTGCGGAGCAAGCTGATTTTCACTACGGTATTCTCTATGCGGACGTGTTCCCCATGGGCACCGCTGGCATTCCCCCGACATTGCTGATGCAAGATATGCTCCACTTTTTACCGCCTTACTTGCAGGAGTATTACAAGCAATACTGCCGGGGTGACGACGATGTGCTAATTCAGCTAGGCATTACCTTTCAGCGCTCGATGTACAATGTGACTTCAGCAGTGATCCAAGCCCTCCGTACCGCTCTGCTCTATCCTCTGGATGACCCGAACCCGGAACACCTAAAGGCTAATCGCGAATTTTTCGAGAGCCAACTCGATCGCTTCAAGCGACCCGAAGCCCGACTAAGAGATATTCAAAGCCAAGACTACCGCTAGAGGTTGAGTGATGGAGTAATGGGGTGATGGGGTATTTGCAGAGCAACTGCTACTCCATCACACCCACACACTCCATCACACCCACACACCATCACCCAAAAAAGCCATGCCTGACATCGTAGACATCGCCGTTAGCAACGACAGTTTCACCACCCTGGTCACTGCGGTCAAAGCTGCTGACTTAGTTGACACCCTCAAGAGTCCAGGGCCATTTACCGTGTTTGCGCCCACGGATGAAGCGTTCGCCAAACTGCCGCCGGGAACCATCCAAACCCTGGTGCAAAACATTCCCCAACTCAGTCGGATTCTGACGTACCATGTGGCGATCGGGAAATACACTCAGGCGGACTTGCTAAAACTCGGAGAAGTGACCTCTGCAGAAGGTTCAGTCATTCCCATTCGCGCATTTAGTGGTAGTTTCGAGGTCAAAAATGCCTCGGTGGTTGCGGCGGATATTGAAGCGGATAACGGCATTATTCACGTGTTGGATACGGTAATTTTGATGGGGTGAGAAGGCGTTACCCTGAGCCGAGGGTTAGCTTCATCCTTTGCTCCTCTAGCTTGTTCGTATACGGAGAAAACATCATGGCCTGCATCACGGAGCCATGTTGCTACGGCTGGCCCCGTACACTCGTCTACGAGAAAACGCATCAGGCGACCTTTTCCAGCAACGACTTGGGTTCCTCGCTTTCCAAAGCTTTAGCCGCAAATAGCAAACAAGCCCAGATATCTTCGAGAGTTTGCTCTTGATATTCGCCCAAAATGTCTTCAGGTGTAGCACCATGCCCCAGCAAATTTAAAATGTACTCCACCGTGAGTCGCGTTCCCTTGATAACGGGTCTACCTGCCATAATCTCAGGTTCAATCACGATTCGTTCGAGCAATTGGACATCATTTGTTGTATTCATGTTTTTTTCCCGGTTGGTTATGGGGGCGATCGCGCCTAGCTTTACTGCCTACTCTCAACTATAAGGCAAGCTGGAAAGGGCGATCGCCCTCTCTCCTAATACTGCGATCGCACATCGATCACACTCCATCACGGGAGAGGAGAAGGCGATCGCACCATTCCTCCCCAAACGTCTTGTCTTCACGCCTCGTTCCCAGTGTCTCGCTGAGAATGACCATCAGAGGCTCTGCCTCAAAGAGAAACTGGAGCCTGAGGCTCTCAGATCGGTACCCTACCAGAGACAGGGTACCAGCAATCTGGATTTTGGCGATCGCCAACTACAAAGAAGACATGTTCCCGATGATGGCGGAGGATGATACCACACGGGATACGGAGCAAGGGTTTACCCTGAAACCGATGAACTGTCCGTTTCATATTCAAATCTTCAAGAATACCCTGCGATCTTATCGAGAATTGCCAATGTGACTGGCGGAGTTCGGTACGATCTATCGCTATGAGCAGTCGGGAGAGTTGAGGGGGCTGACGCGGGTGCGGGGCTTTACGGTGGATGATTCTCACCTATTTGTCGCGCCAGACCAACTAGAGCAAGAGTTCTTGGATGTGATGGATTTAATCCTGTCCGTGTTCAATAGTCTGCAACTGAAGAATTTTAAGGCACAGCTCAGTTTCCGAGAGCCAGACTCAAACAAGTACATCGGCGGCGATGATGTGTGGAATAAAGCAGAAGCTGCCATCCACAACGCAGCGGAAACGTTGGGTATGGAGTATTTTGTCGGGGTGGGAGAAGCCGCGTTCTATGGTCCCAAACTCGACTTTATTTTCCAGGATGCACTGGAGCGAGAATGGCAGTCGGGAACGGTGCAGGTGGATTACAACTTGCCGGAGCGGTTTGATCTGGAATACATGGCCCAGGATGGCACTCACCAGCGTCCAGTGATGACTCACACCCCTCGCAATGGCAGTTGGTTGAATGTGGTGTGTTCTCTGGGCAATGTTTGAAGCGGCGGATTTCGACGGTGGCGGAGCTCAAACAAGAGATTAGGGCTTGGCAAACAGAGCGCAATGAAATTGGAGCCAAAGTGATTTGGCGCTTTACAACAAGTGATTTGGCGCTTTACAACGAAGGATGCGCGAGTCAAACTCAAGCATCTTTATCCTGTTTTTGAGGCGGATAACGGGACTGACCCTATCCCACTATTTTAGCTGTGCCACGCTACTACGATCATAAGCATGACTTGTGTGTACACGGTAGCCCAAAACGGGAGAGGAACTTCAGAGCCTAGCCATAACATCACAAGGCTTCTATAGAGCCAACATTACAATCTCTCAACCATAGCTGTAAGCCCTGGCCAATGGTGCCTTGGCGACTTTCGCGGGGCGGGGAAACAGGTTGACCGGCTGGATAGTCGCCAATGCGGGAAAACATCATGGCTAGTCCCCATTCCTCTACCTGGGTTTCATGGTTTTGGGTTCGGGCAAGAAAGGCCCAATGATAATGTTGGATGCGCACGATTGTATCGTTTTGATAGTGGCGTTCTAGGGTGGTGAAAAACAGCGGTGTCAGACCATTCTGAGCGATCGCCTCGTCAGTAGGATACATGCCATAGGCGTCTGGTTCTAGGTTGGCAACATCAGGTTGAGCAGCGGTGATTACTAGCCCTCTGGGATTAAAGGATCGGGTACGGACTTGCGATCGCGAACTTATCCGATTGGCATAGCTTGGTAGATCCCGGAGCAGCATTGGCAATAGCCCATTGATGTCGCTAGGACAGGTAATCGCCGGACGAATAAATTCAGCAGGCGTAGAAGCTCTGAGTGTCCCAGCCCCAGCTATACTGACTCCACCCAAGCCAAGCAGCATCAACACCCCATATGCCCAATATCGCGATGGCGCAACGCCACTCCAGAAAGAGTATCGCCCAGTAAAAATTCCCATGCCTAGTCAGTTGTCAATTCTCTGCTAAGTTGTCTATCAATTATCCTAAATTCCCCAGCGATTTGGCATTCTCCATAAGGATTAGCAACAGCCCTGTTGCCACCCCAATGGGATATGAGCCAGAATAAATGCTACGGCAGTTGCAAAAACTACCCCTTAGTCTAAGACTTAGTTCCAATTAACTTAAGATTTAGTTACGTACCCTGTTACAGTTTTAAATTAATAAAGTCATACTTTTTAGCTTTGATGAATAATTCTAGATTGCCTCAGACATTCACTGGCTTGCGGCATGCCGTTCGTAATAAGGAATTTATCGTAACTGCCGAAGTGATGCCACCCAAGGGCGGTAACCCTGGTCACATGGTGGAGATGGCGGAGAAGTTACGGAATCGGGTCCATGCCATCAACATTACCGATGGTAGTCGGGCGGTCTTACGAATGTCATCGTTGGCGTCCGCAGTGATTCTCCAGAATCGGGGCATCGAGGCTATTTGTCAGGTCACCTGTCGCGATCGCAATCGGATTGGGCTGCAAGCGGATCTAATGGGCACCCATGCTCTTGGTGTTCGCAACATTCTAGCCCTCACGGGAGATCCGGTGAAGGCAGGGGACCAACCCAAGGCCAAGTCTGTCTTTGATCTAGAATCGGTTCGCCTGTTGCGACTCATCCGTGACCTCAATGGCGGGAACGATGCCAATGGCCAACCTTTGACTGATGGCTCCACTGACCTATTTGCTGGGGCAGCAGTTGATCCACAATCCAACAGTTGGTCTGGGCTGCAGCGGCGCTTTGAACGCAAGGTGGAAGCGGGTGCCCAGTTCTTCCAAAGTCAGCTTATTTCTGATTTTGACCTGCTAGA
>JBFRWC010000337.1:0-8924 GCA_051439365.1 Leptolyngbyaceae cyanobacterium | reverse complement strand
GTGCGATCGCGCTTGGGTCAGGAAATGCTGCCACTCGGCCTGACCTTGAGTGAGTCGAGATTCGAGTAAATCGTGCTGTTCTTGGGTCAAATATTGCTGAGTCATGGTAATCGTCTCCATTGTGGTCATCAGGTCTTCAACCGCAACAGACTGAGAGGTTTGGAACTGTTGAGCCAGTTGGCTGAGCTTGGAGAAGAGCGATCGCGATACCGCCATCTGCTCTTGCAGGCGTGCTAGATGCAGGTCAATCACTTGCGGCAAGGAGTATTCGGGATTTTCCAGGCACTCGCGAATTTCCTTGAGCGCAAAGCCCAATTGCCGCAGTGACAAGATTTGCTGGAGTCGAGCAATATCCGCTTCGCTGTAGAGTCGATACTCCGCTTCGGTGCGGTGTGAGGGCACCAGTAGACCAATCTCGTCGTAGTACCGCAAGGTGCGGATAGATAGCCCGGTCTGTTTTGCCAATTCCCCAATTTGCAGCAGGTTAGCCATAAAGCTTTTCCGCCCCCATCCAAACGTGTACGGTTGATGACTATAGGCTAAGGGGTGACGTAGCGTGAGACTCAAGCCGTTGGCAGGAATTTTTTGTTGACTTCTCGCTGCTAGCTGATCTTACCCAGTAGAAAATTTTACTTTTTAACGGGGAATGATCTGGTGATAGATTTCTAGTTTGTTCATGGTGCAGGCTCCTAACTAGGTCGGTTGGCGATCGCCCTTCAATCCTGGCCTGGGGGGCGATCGCTTTGAGGGTTGTGCCTTAGAGCAATTTCTGGAGACTGATCCGGATTTGGTAGGGGCGTTGGAGCACCTGTGCATCAGCACGTGTCATGCAGTGGGGGCAAAACTTGGAGCGGTAAGAGGGAGCGATCTTGTGGCTGAACCTCGCCTAAGCCATCACCATGCCACCGTCCACATTAATCGTCTGCCCGGTAATATAAGCTGCCGCCGGATCAGCCGCTAGAAATCGAATCAATCCAGCAACTTCATCGGCGGTGCCCAATCGACCCAAGGGGATGTGCTTGACAATCTCGTCAGCCGCCACATCCTCCGTCATATCCGTGGCGATAAACCCAGGGGCGATCGCGTTCACTGTCACTCCCCGACTCGACAATTCTTTGGCCACCGTTTTCGTTAACCCAATAA
The DNA here is from genome assembly GCA_051439365.1 of Leptolyngbyaceae cyanobacterium. GTDB lineage: Bacteria > Cyanobacteriota > Cyanobacteriia > CAKZMO01 > CAKZMO01 > JAAHGY01. Next base: position 7,781 of record JBFRWC010000337.1, on the reverse strand, counting down.
TTCCCGCTTTGGCCGCACTGTAGTTTGCCTGCCCTGGGTTGCCCATCAATCCTACGACCGAAGCCACATTGATGATCCGGCCCGATCGCTGTTTCAGCATCGGCTTTGTTACGGCCTTGATGCAAAGAAATACCCCGGTCAAATTGAGGCTAATCACCGCATTCCAGTCCTCTGGCTTCATCCGCATCAGCAACGTATCGCGGGTGATCCCCGCATTGTTCACCAGCACATCTACTCGGCCATATTGTTCCATCACCGCCTTGAATAGGGCGTTCACCTGATCTTCCTGGGAGACATCTGCTTGGAGGGCGATCGCGCTTCGACCCATTGCCTCAATCTTGGCTACCACCTCATCTGCCGCCTGACTAGACCGAGCATAGTTTACGACTACGGATGCCCCTTGCTCCGCCAACGCTAGAGCCGTTGCCCGTCCAATACCTCTGGACGCTCCTGTCACCACCGCCACTTGGTCTGTCAATGGAAGAGACGTATCCGATGTCGCCATAAACCCCTACCTCACTCAATCTTATCAGCCCACCCTAAAAGTCTCATTGAAAACTAGGTAGAGCTACCCATTCTCAACAGCAACCGTTGCTATCTTAATATTTTTTGGCCCCATTCCAAAAATGACCTCTACCAATGCGGGAAAATTAGGTACGGGTATCCCCCTACGATCCCATGGCTGTTGGGGCTAATTCTGGCTAACGAGGGGAGCGATCGCCCCCTCCCCTCGTTTCCATTATCCCCTGTCCATCGAGTCACCTACCCCATCCCCTGATCTTGCCCAAACTAAAGCACTGTGGCCATTGAAGTCAATTTTCCCTCATGGCCCAAAATGAATCATCCCTGTCCCAGTCGTTGGGACAAAATAGTGGAAGAAGAGTGGTAGGCTGTAGACGAGGTAAAAGGTTCGGTCTCATCGGGAGTATGGTTTGAATCGCAAGATTTGGCCACATTTTCTAACCTGGAAAAGTGATTCGCGTCACGAATGGGACAACTATTACCAATGCTTATCCAATCCCTAGGAATTACGTATTGCAAACTTACTTAATAGTTTGTTACAAGATAAGCAGATGGTTTTTGTCTGAGGCCAATACACATGATTAGCAGTTTGCTTGACCTCAAAAACAAGCCTGGTGGTGATTTGGGTGGACGTATGCTCAACACGGTTGCCAGTCAATCGATTCGTCACTTGTTCACATCGAGTGAACTTGTGGATGTGGATATCCGTTGTGAACCATCCAGCAAGCTATTGCAGGGGTCGATTGACAGCTTCAAGATGAAGGGTCGGGATTTGGTTATTCGCCGTTCCTTCGCCGTTAAAGAAATGATGTTCGAGACAGATGCCGTGATGATTGACACGGCAGCACTCTTGGCAGGCAAGCTCCAACTCAAGCAACCAACCCAAGCTGTTGCCCAAGTCATCTTGACTGAGGACGCGATCAACAAGGCGTTTGAGGCTGACCTTGTGCAGCAGCGGTTACAGAATGTTGATGCCGAACCCCTCACTAATTTGTCGGGGGGTGATCCGGTGACGTTTCGGAACGTGCAAGTCGAGCTACAGCCCAACAACAAGGTAAAGATTTTGGCTCTCACTGACCTGCCTAACCGCAGCGATGTCCCGATCGCCATTTCTTCGACCCTGGCAGTTGAGCGCCGCCGGCGGGTTGTGTTCAAGGATGCTCAGTTTGATGGCGACGGGATTGCAGATGAGATGCAAGGGGTTGCGACCGTCTTGAGCAATGGTTTTGCTGAAATCCTCAATAGTATGGTGGATTTGGATCGGTTCAACCTGGACGGGGTCACACTGCGGATCAATCGCCTGGAAACCCACGGTAAGACCCTTGTGTTTAGCGGCTATGCCCAAATCGACCATGTGCCGAATAACGGTTAGAGATATGGCTGAAGGCTGATGCGCTCAGAAAACTCATAACTCGCGCCGTACCAGCGTTCCTTCTAGGTTAGTGCGATAGGTCGCCATCGTTTCATCGGTGGCGACTTGGACGTGCCATCCGTCAATGAGTGCCATTGTGCATAGTTCTCCCTCCTGTCGTAGACCCAGGCACCCGTCTGGCCACGTCTCTGGGGCCAGATCCTCTAGGCTCAGGGCAGATGTCGGCTGGTCCAGGTCAGTGGCGATCGCTTCCAATATTTGCGCTACCACCTCTTCAGATGGCTCTACGCTGTCAGGAGGGGAACTTGTTGGTGTTTCCACGGCCTGGGCTAAGGGGCGCTCAGGCGTGTCGGTCCCCCCGTCGGTCCCTTGACTTGTTGGAATATCTTCAACCCCCTGCTGTAATCCGGTAGGGGCTGATTCTGCGTGTCTGTTAGTGCTGCCAGGACTGCTGGCTGTGCTACAGGCAGTGCCCGTCATGATGATGGTCCCGATAGCTAGGGCCACAAGTGCGACGTGCGGTCGGAATGGGTAGACCGCTCCCCCAGCCCTGCTGGGTAGGAGATTAAGGAAAAAGGGCGATCGCTTCATCTTCTCTCTTGCCGGTGTAGGCTTCTGGCATTGGCGCTAGCTCAGAAGTTGACATCCAAATTCTAGCAATTAAACTTATCCGTAGGCTGTCCTTGGGTAGGTTGCCCCTTGGTCGAGTTGGCATGACCGCTTGAAGTGCAACTAAGAAGCGCAAGCTTACTGGATAGTGGACACCTGTGGTCCAATCCAGTAAGCTTGCTTCACCTCATTCCCAATCCTAACCTCGATCCCACCCGTTCAGGCTCTGATCAGCCCTTTGGGTTTCAGCAGTGGCACCAGCTAGAGCCAGCCAGCGATTTAGCTGCCTGTTTTATTAGTTTGAATATACAGAATTAGCAAAAATACCACCGGGACAAATACGAACAGAATAGTAGCAACAAACCCAAGATTTTGAACTTCCATGAAACCCAGTCTCCGAAACAATGCAATCGCTTCAAGCAAAAACTTGAAACTGTATACGCGGTCACCCAATTAGAGGATGCCCAGAGCAATAATATCACCCAAGGCAACGCAACAGATGATACTTCGGCCTTCCCCTATGACTTCTTTTTCTTCTGGGGCTTGGTGCGAACCGTAATCGGACCATTTACCGTTGCTTGACAGGCTAGTCGATATGTGCTGGGCTGCTTTTTCAAGCGCTTTTCCTCAGTGGGGGTCCGAGGGGATAAGTTATGGCCACCCTCAACAACTTCAACCAGACAAGTACCACACTGACCATAGCCGCCACAATTCATCATCTTGCCTGTAAACGTATACAGGTCAATCCCATTTTCGATCGCCTTAAATCGGAGGTTGGCTCCTGGATCAGCCACCACGAGCTTGTCTTCGTTCTCAAATCGGATGTTCGCCACAGTCTTCTTCCTTGCCACAAGCGCAGTTTCACAGGATGTCGTACCGGATTTTTCCAAGGGTCGTTGCCTAAATTTTAAGCCTCAAGACAATCATTTCCCTTGCAATAGGGTCTGACACTGGTTACATTTATTTATACACTTTCATTTCAAAGAGCCAATTGTCAAACTGCCAAATCATATCACCTCCTATCTGTTTGGAGGTAAAGTGGTTGGGACAGGCATGGCAATCGGTGATACTTGAATCCGGTGGTGTACATCGTTACGCCTAGGGTTTCGACCCAGGGTTCAATGATCTCATAATAAAATTGTCAAGGAAGCGTTAGAACATTAACAAGTAGGAGGAGCGTAGTCGATGGGACTACCTTGGTATCGGGTACACACAGTTGTCATTAATGATCCAGGACGACTGATTGCCGTACACCTTATGCATACTGCTCTGGTTGCTGGCTGGGCTGGTTCAATGGCCTTGTATGAGCTAGCTGTCTTTGACCCCAGTGACGCTGTTTTGAATCCCATGTGGCGCCAGGGCATGTTTGTATTGCCCTTCATGGCCCGTGTGGGAGTCACTGAGTCTTGGGGTGGATGGAGCGTAACTGGGGCAACTGCGGTTAACCCCGGTTTCTGGTCATTCGAGGGTGTAGCGGCTGCTCACATCGTATTGTCTGGACTATTGTTCCTAGCAGCCGTGTGGCACTGGGTATTTTGGGATCTAGAGTTGTTCAGAGATCCTCGGACAGGCGAGCCTGCGCTTGACCTGCCCAAAATGTTTGGCATTCATTTGTTCCTATCTGGCCTCCTTTGCTTCGGCTTTGGAGCTTTCCACTTGACTGGCCTCTGGGGTCCGGGCATGTGGGTTTCTGACCCCTACGGCATCACAGGCCATATTCAGGCCGTTGCTCCGGCGTGGGGGCCAGAAGGGTTTGATCCGTACAACCCTGGCGGTATCGTTGCCCACCACATTGCTGCTGGGATCGTGGGTATTATTGCGGGTCTGTTCCACCTGTCAGTTCGTCCGCCTGAGCGCCTATATCGAGCTTTGCGGATGGGGAACATCGAGACGGTCTTGTCCAGCAGTATCGCAGCGGTCTTCTTTGCTGCTTTTGTTGTCGCTGGAACCATGTGGTATGGCTGTGCTGCAACTCCGATCGAGTTGTTTGGCCCCACTCGTTACCAATGGGATGCCGGGTACTTCACCCAGGAAATTGAGCGTCGGGTTCAAGCTGAAGTTGCCAGTGGCTCTACTGCATCTGAGGCGTGGAAGACGATTCCTGAGAAGCTGGCCTTCTATGACTACGTAGGTAACAGTCCTGCTAAAGGTGGTTTGTTCCGTGCGGGTCCGATGGTCCGTGGGGACGGTATCGCTCAAGGTTGGTTGGGACATCCTGAGTTCAAGGACTCTGAAGGTCGCGTGTTGACCGTTCGTCGTCTGCCCAACTTCTTTGAAACGTTCCCAGTGGTTTTGACTGACAGTGATGGCATTGTCCGTGCTGACATTCCTTTCCGACGGGCTGAATCCCGGTATAGCTTTGAGCAAACGGGGGTAACGGCGACTTTCTACGGTGGTGCCTATGATGGTCAGACGTTCACTGATGCGACCAAGGTGAAGACTGTGGCTCGTAAGGCACAGTTGGGAGAACCCTTTGAGTTTGATCAAGAAACGTTGAACTCTGATGGGGTATTCCGGACGAGCACGCGGGGTTGGTTTACCTTTGCCCATGCTTGCTTCGCGCTGTTGTTCTTCTTTGGCCACATCTGGCACGGTGCTCGGACTCTGTACCGAGATGTATTTGCCGGAATTGACCCCGACTTGTCGCCTGAACAGGTGGAGTGGGGCTTCTTCCAGAAGGTTGGAGACAAGTCAACCCGGACAGAGAATGTTTAAGGACATGGTTTAAGGGTTATTGTCCTGAGTTCTACGAACAAGGGACAGTGTTAATGGCTTGGACTAGCGATTAACGTTGGGTCAATCGCACTGACTGCATAACCCAAAAACGCGGCGGGGCTGAGTGATTACATGGCACTCAGCCCCGCTCTAATTTTGGATGGGGGCATGGTACTCTGATAGTGGTAACAAGTTAGGAGATCTGAACAAATGGAGAGTGTGGCTTATATCCTGGTTTTGGCTGGTGCATTGGGGACGTTATTTTTTGCGATCGCTTTTCGTGAGCCACCCAAGATCAATAGCGATGACGAATAGGTAGCCATTGAAACTTTTAACTAAACTTTTGAGGATGAGTTCTGGGCAGGTTGTTCAGGACTCTTTGTTACGTTTTTATATTTACATCTTGTCTGGAAGCATTCTTAGCCTAGACTAGGGAACGATTGACCCCACAACTGCTGCTGAAGCCATGACTGTGCGTGAGCGTTGTCATCTCAAAGATTTGTTGCTCAGCAAACTGAGCCAACCTTACTCCTATGCGTTGTCCATTCTGTCAATGTCCTAATAATCGTGTCCTGGAATCCCGTTCTGCTGAATCGGGCCAGAGTGTGCGTCGTCGCCGTGAATGTCTCGACTGTGGACGACGCTTTACCACCTATGAACGCATCGAGTTTGTTCCGATTACAGTGATTAAACGGAATGGCGATCGCGAGTCCTTTGATCGCTCCAAGGTATTACAGGGAGTTGACCGGGCCTGTGAAAAAACGATCGTTTCGTCTCTTCAGCAGGAGAATTTAGTGGATGTGATTGAGGCAGAATTGCAACAACGATCAACGCGGGAAGTGACGAGTGAAGAAATTGGGGAGCTTGTATTACGCCAGTTGCGTCCGATCAATGAAGTTGCCTATGTCCGTTTTGCCTCGGTTTACCATCAGTTTCAGAGCATTGCCGATTTTATCCAAGCCCTAGAACATCTCCAGCGATCGCCAGAGCGAGCCAGTCAACCCCTCATCTTTTCGCTGACTGGCAAGGAAGACAGCCCAATGATGGCCTCTCCTCGTAGCTCAGAAGAAGGCGATCGCGTCCAAGCCTATTAATTTGCCGATTGATCCAATCTGGGGTTGGTTTGCTGGCTACACCTTTGGCCGAAACTGTTGCCCAACGGATTTGACTAAAGTGGCACGAGGCATGAACCGACTCACATTCACCAAGAATTGGTTGATTGGGCCACCATTGACAAAGTTGGGAACGCCTGAGTCTATCGCCTCCATTGCTTCTGCAACTACCGCTTCCGCTGACATGGTGACCTTTTCGGCTCCGTTACTCATGACATCGGGGAAATCGGCAACTGTCTGAAAGTTAGTGGTCGTTGGACCGGGACACAGAGCCAACACCTTAACACCAAAGGGTTCCGCCTCAACCCACAAGGCTTCACTAAAACTCAACACAAACGCCTTGGTCGCGGCGTAAATGGCCATGTAGGGGATGGGCTGAAAGGCGGCGATCGACCCAACATTGATGATACTGCCCGAACGGCGCTTTACCATGTCTGGCAAAAATTGGTAGGTGAGGTCGGTGAGAGCCAGGATATTCAGTCGGATCATGTCTAGCTGCTTTTGGCGATCGCGCTGCCAAAACTCGCCATAGTCGCCAAACCCCGCATTGTTGATGAGGACATCCACGGTCAGGTTGAGGGTGCGAACAGTGTGGGCGATTGCCTCGGCGGCATGGTCCTGGGTCAAATCTTGTACGATGACCTCAACGCGACCCCCGTGCTGCTGCCGCAACTGCTGAGCCAGTGCCTGCAGTTTGTCTTGCGATCGCGCTACGAGGACCAACGTATCACCGCGAGCCGCCATTGCCTGGGCAAACGCCGCCCCAATCCCTGAAGATGCACCTGTAATTAAACTTGTCTGCATAAATCCAGTCTACTCGCTGCTCAAATGGCTTATTCAGCCCTATTGTAATATTTCTTTAACAAATGTGAGCAATCACATCAAGGATGATTGAGTTGAATCAAAAAATATCTCATTTTTTTTATCAAATTGTTTCACTTAACCAAGGTATGGGATTTTCATCCCTCATTTTCTGATACAAAAATTAAGTGATGGGAAGCACATTACGATAGTTTAGAACAAAAGTCCTACTATTTAGCTTCAAGCCTATTTTGATCTATATCGATGGAGTTTTAGGTGAGATAATAGGGCTTACCGTTCGTATCGGCACTATCTGACGGTATTAGATGCGTTTGCAACAGGAGTCTTTTGGATGTTTACACACGTCAAGCCCACGGTTAGGCACATTACCCCGGCTGAACTAAAGGGACGTGATCTGATCAAGGTGGTCTATGTCGTGCTGGAGCCGCAGTACCAAAGTTCACTTTCGGCGGCAGTGCGGTCAATTAACGAGAATAATCCCAACGTAGCGGTCGAGATTAGTGGCTATTTGTTGGAGGAATTGCGTAGCCCTGAAAACTACGAAGCATTTGAACAGGATGTAGCGGAGGCGAATGTTTTCATCGGCTCCCTTATTTTTATTGAGGAACTAGCAGAGAAGGTGGTAGAAG